>CAUDRX010000111.1 GCA_958451915.1 uncultured Peptococcaceae bacterium | reverse complement strand
AACGAAGCGGCCTTCCCCATGGGAGAATGGGATCTGGTAGGTGGTGCCGACTTCCATACCTGCAAGCCATGGCGACTGGTTGCTCATGAGCTTGGTGAGGGCATACTTCGACTGATGGCGGCCGATGGTATTGAAGGTCAGTGTGCAATCGTTCTCGGTCGGATCGATGATCTTGCCATATGGCAGGAGGCCGAGTTTGACGAGTGCCTGGAAACCGTTACAGATCCCCAGCATGAGGCCATCCTGAACGGTGAGCAGACGCTCGATGGATTCTTTCAGGCGCTCATTGCGGAAGAACGCAGCAATGTATTTACCGGAACCATCTGGCTCATCCCCGAAGGAGAAGCCGCCTGGCAGCACGAGCATCTGTGCATCGGCGAGGGCCTTTTCCATGGCATCGATGGAGGCCTGGAGACGGCTGGTGGTGAGGTTGCCGATGACGATCGGTTCAACCTTGGCACCGGCACGTTCGAGGATGCGTGCAGTGTCGTATTCGCAATTGGTGCCTGGGAATACAGCGAGCACAGCCTTTGGTGCGCCGTCGAGCTTACCGGCAAAATGATAGGTCTTGCTTTCTTTGATGACCTGTTCTGCATCCGGACTGCCCTGATAATCATTTTCCGAAACGGTTGGATAGATGTCTTCGAGGGTATCGTTGTAGGCATCATCCATGACAGACATATCGATGGTGAAATCTGGCCAGCTGAAGGTGAAGGCAGTGGAAACGACCCCGAGAAGGGTGGTCTCAAGGCCAAGGTCTTCTTCGGCGATCTCAAGGATCAAGGTGCCGACGGCTGGCTGGAAGAGGCTGGTGAAGTCAAGGTCTTTGGCGAAGGTGACGCCAAATCGGTTGCCGATTGCCATCTTGTAGAGGCCTTCGATGATGCCGCCCTGGCCAACGCTCCAAGCGGAGACGATCTTGCCAGCTTTGATGGCATCCTGGATGGCGCTATAGAATGATTTGAATGCTTCGCCGTCCACGCGGCCGTCTTCGCGGCGCTTCACGGAAACGCTGACGATCTTGTGACCGGCTTCCTTGAACTCAGGGCTGATGACACGGTCTGCTTCGGAGATGGTCGTCGCAAAGCTGATCAGCGTTGGCGGAACATCCATATCCTCGAAAGAACCACTCATCGAGTCTTTGCCGCCGATCGCTGGCAATTCAAGGTCACGCTGCGCGGCGAGAGCCCCGAGCAGCGCTTTGAACGGCTGCCCCCAGCGGGTTGGCTCGTTTTTGATGCTGTGAAAGTATTCCTGCATGGAGAGGTAGACATCATCAGTCGCGGTACCAGTGGCGATAAGTTTCATGATCGATTCAAGGACAGAATGATAAGCGCCCCAGAACTGGTTGGTACTCATCGCATCCGGGGAGAACCCGTATGCGAACATGCTGACGGTGTTGGTCTCGCCCTTGAGCACAGGGATCTTGGCGACCATGGTCTGGATCGGCGTCGCCTGATATTTCCCACCGAGTGGGAAGAGCACGGTGCCAGCACCGATGGTGGAGTCGAACTGTTCAACGAGCCCAGCCTTGGAGCAGACATTGAGCCCGGAAAGATGCTGATGCAGGGCGACGGCTTTGTCTTCTGGCACGTCGACCTTGACGTTCACCGCTTCATCCTTCTTGGCAACGACGGACGCTTCCTTGCGCGCACCGGCAGAATCGACGAAGGTGCGGGCGAGGTCAACGATATGCTGACCGCGGTATTCGATGATCATGCGGCCGGTGTCAGTGACATCTGCCACATTGGTGCATTCAAGGTTTTCTTCGTAAGCCATGGCCTGGAAAGCTTCCCAGTCTTCCTTGGCGATGACGCAGGCCATGCGTTCCTGGGATTCGGAGATGGCCAGTTCGGTCCCGGTGAGGCCTTCGTATTTCTTAGGCACACGGTCGAGATGGATGTGCAGGCTGTCGGCCAATTCGCCGATGGCGACAGACACGCCGCCAGCACCGAAGTCATTGCAGCGCTTGATCATGCGCGCGATCTCCGGACGACGGAACAGGCGCTGGATCTTGCGCTCTTCGACTGGGTTCCCCTTCTGCACTTCTGCACCGGAAGTCTCCAGCGAGTCGACATTCTGGTTCTTGGAGGAACCGGTCGCCCCACCGCAGCCATCTCGGCCGGTCTTGCCTCCGAGAAGGACGACGATGTCGCCTGGTTCCGGACGCTGCCGCACGACATTCCCGGCTGGCGCCGCTGCAACGACAGCGCCGACCTCCATGCGTTTGGCTTCATAGCCTGGATGATAGACTTCGTCCACGATGCCGGTGGCCATACCGATCTGGTTGCCATAGGAAGAGAAGCCCTGCGCAGCAAGGGTGCAGATCTTGCGCTGAGGGAGCTTACCCTTGAGCGTGTCTTCGATCGGCTTGCGAGGATCGGCAGCGCCGGTCACGCGCATGCTCTGATAGACATAGCTGCGGCCGCTGAGCGGGTCGCGGATCGCCCCGCCGAGACAGGTAGCCGCTCCGCCGAAAGGTTCGATCTCAGTCGGATGGTTATGGGTCTCATTCTTGAACATATAGATCCAGGGTTCCTTGACGCCATCGATATCAACCTCAGTCTTAATGCTGCAGGCATTGATCTCTTCACTTTCATCAAGGTTACGCACAAGACCATGTTTTTTAAGATACTTCGTCGAGATGGTGCCGAGGTCCATCAGGGAGATCGGCGGCCATTTTTCGCGATCAGCATATACATCATCACGCAAGGCCAGATATTCGTCATAGACCTTCTGCACGGTCGGATCTTCGATGGTCACATCGGTGATCACTGTATTAAAAGTAGTATGGCGGCAGTGATCAGACCAATACGTATCAACCACTTTCAGTTCGGTCTCGGTCGGATCACGCTGTTCTTCCTGGAAATACTGCTGCAGAAAAGCCAGATCATCTACATCCATGGAGAGACCATAGGACTTGATGATGGCCTGCAGACCTTCGCGATCTGCTTTGATCAATCCATCAACAGTCGGCACGGTATCTGCGGCTGGTGCTGGCTGTTCGAAAGCTTCTGGTTTCTCCAGGGCTGCCAAACGAGCTTCGACAGGGTTCACCAGATAGTGCTCCACTGAAGCGATCTCTTCATCGTTCAGCTGACCGGTGAGCACATAAACAGACGCCGTCTTGACAACGGGTTTTGCACCGGTGACCACTTCGATACACTGCGCGCAGGAATCGGCACGCTGATCATACTGACCCGGCAGCGGTTCGACTGCAAGGATGGTCTTACCAGAATATGCTTCTGGCAGCGTTTCGACATAGATCATATCTACACGTGGTTCAGAAAGCACGAGGTCGCAGATCGCCTTGGTATCCATCGCCTGGTCAAGGTCCAGATCATAACGTCGGATGATCTGCACATCCTCCAGGCCTGTCAGTCCAAGATCTCTGCGCAAAGAGCTGCAAAGCGCAGCATTTTCTTCGCGAAAATCTGGCTTGCGTTCTACAAAAAAGCGTTTGATCTCGCTCATGGGATTCTCCTCTTATTTCAATGCTCGGGCGCCAATATCGCGGCGGAACTGCATGTGATCGAAATGGATCTTTTCGACCGCTGCATAGGCCTTGTCGATCGCACCCTTAATGGTGGCATCCTTTGCCGTCACACCGAGCACACGGCCACCGTTGGTAACGACTTGATCATCTTTGACGGCAGTACCAGAATGGAAAACAATTGCTTCTTCCGGTGTGATATCATCGAGGCCGTTGATCGGCACCCCTTTTTCGGAGCTAGCAGGATAACCGCCGGAAGCCATGATAACACAGACAGCGGCTTCATCGTACCATTCCAGCTCAGCCTGATCCAAAGTGCCATCCAGGCAGGCCTGGAAGAGATCAACAATATCAGACTTCATACGAACCATGATCGGCTGAGTCTCTGGATCGCCAAAGCGCACGTTGTATTCGAGCACGCGAGGCCCCTTTTCTGTCAGCATCAGACCGGTGTAGAGAATGCCGGTGAACGGTGTTCCTTCCGCTGCCATAGCTGCGATGGTCGGTTCAATGATGGTCTTATTGACTTCTTCAGAAAGGGCTTCGGTATAAACCGGGGCTGGGGAATATGCGCCCATACCACCAGTATTTGGCCCTTTGTCGCCGTCAAAGATACGCTTATGATCCTGTGCAGAGACCATTGGCAGCACATGCTTGCCATCGGCAAAAGCAAGCACGCTGACTTCAGGCCCTTCCATATACTCTTCAATGACGATCGTTGCGCTGGCTTCGCCAAAAGCATGAGCGTTCAGCATATCTTCGATGGCTTTGTCAGCTTCTTCCCGGGTCATGCAGATGATCACGCCCTTGCCTGCTGCCAGGCCGTCAGCTTTTACTACACAAGGCACGCCAATCTCATCAACAAAAGCTTTTGCTGCGTCGACATCAGTGAAAGTGTCAAAGGCAGCCGTTGGGATGCCATATTTTTTCATCAGCTCTTTAGAAAACGCTTTGCTGCCTTCCAGTCTTGCGGCATCTTTGCCTGGGCCAAAGCAGGCAAGCCCTTCTGCCTGGAACGCGTCTACAATGCCCAGGGTCAGTGGCAGTTCGGGACCAACAACCGTCAGATCAATGGCTTCTGCCTTCGCAAAATCAACGAGGGTTGGGATATCATCGACTTTGATATTGACGAGGGTGGCAACATCCAGCATACCTGGATTGCCTGGAGCGATATAGACTTCGGTGTCAGGATGCTGTGCGATCTTCCAGCACAGCGCGTGTTCACGACCACCGCTTCCAATGACTAATACTTTCATATTCCGCCTCCCTTAATGTTTGAAATGACGTACGCCTGTAAAGACCATTGCAATGCCAAACTTATTGCAGGCATCGATGACTTCCTGGTCACGGATACTGCCGCCTGGCTGAATGATAGCAGTAATGCCGGCCTGTGCTGCGACTTCGATATTGTCCGCGAATGGGAAGAACGCATCAGAAGCGAGCACAGCGCCTTTGGCTTTTTCGCCGGCATGCTTAAGAGCGATATCACAAGAACCTACACGGTTCATCTGACCAGCACCAACGCCGATGGAAACACCGTCCCTGGCAACAACAATGGCGTTGCTCTTGACATGCTTGACAACGTTCCACGCGAACATCAGATCATCCAGCAAGGCCGGATTTGGCTTTGTTTCGGTAACAACCTTGAGATCTTCGGCTTTCAGATGATGGATGTCGCGTTCCTGCACAAGGAAACCACCGCTGATGGTCTCGATCCATGGGGTCGTGACCTGACCGCATGCACGAGTATCGAGAATGCGCAGTTTTTCTTTCTTATGGAGCACATCGACCACGCCCTCTTCATAGCCCGGCGCGATGACCGCTTCAAAGAAAGTCTTGATGATCTCTTCAGCGGTGGCTTTATCGAGCACACGGTTGAAGGCGATGATGCCGCCATAGGAAGACAATGGATCTGCTTCATGTGCCTTGGTAAACGCTTCGAGCACCGTTTCACCAACAGCGAAGCCACAAGGGTTCGTATGTTTGATGATCGCACAGGCTGGACGATCCTGGAATTCGTTAACCATCTGCCATGCAGCATCGGTATCTACAATATTATTGTAAGAAAGTTCTTTGCCGCCAAGCTGTTCCGCACCGGCAAGGGTGCCCGGTTTCTTCGAGCTGGCATAAAATGCTGCTTTCTGATGTGGGTTTTCCCCATAACGCAGCGTCTGTTTAAGTTGACCACCAAAACTATAGGACGGCTCAAATACGCTATCTGCGAACTGGCTGACGAGATACTGGCTGATGGCTGCATCATAGCGTGCCGTCATCTCAAAAGCTCGCATTGCCAGACGCTGGCGCTGGGCAAAGGTGATACCTTCTTCACTCTTCAATGCAGTAATAACTTCTTCATACTGGGCTGGATCGACGACAATGGACACACGTTCATGGTTCTTTGCCGCCGCACGGACCATGGTTGGCCCACCGATGTCAATGTTTTCAATGGCAGTCTGAAGGTCTACGCCTTCTTTAGCGATGGTTTCCTCAAAAGGATAGAGATTGATCACGACGAGATCGATCGGCGTGATATCCATCTCTTTCAATGTGTTCATATGTTCTTTGGTGTCACGCGCCAGGATCCCTGCATGAATGATCGGATGCAGTGTCTTTACACGGCCATCAAGGATCTCCGGGAACTTGGTAACATCGCTGACCTCAACGACAGGGATCCCTGCATCACGCAAAGCACGCGCTGTGCCGCCAGTCGAAAGGATCTCATAATCGAGTTCCACCAACGCTTTGGCAAAATCTTGCAAACCTGTTTTATCAGATACACTGATCAATGCTCTTTTCACGTTAACACCCCTATTTCTTGATCTTTACGCAACGATCTACAATACTTACTTTATTATCAGCGATCAACTGCAGGCACACTGTATAGAGCTGATGTTCCTGCACGAGGATGCGGGCCGATAAGCTTTCTTCATCGTCATCGTCCATCACAGGCACTGGCACCTGCGCGATGATCGGACCATGGTCGAGTTCTGTATCAACAAAATGGACCGTGCAGCCACTGACTTTCACGCCGTAGTCCACTGCCTGCTTCTGCGCATGCAGCCCTGGAAACGATGGCAGCAGTGATGGATGGATATTTACCACTGGACAGCCCACGTTTGTAAGGAACGCTTCGCCCAGAACTTTCATGTACCCTGCCAGCACAATGAGATTGCATGGTACCTTCTGAACTTCTGCCAATACGGCTTTTTCATATTCTTCCCGGCAGGAAAAAGCCGAATCGTCCACACAGACGTGCGGAATGCCTTTTTCTGCCGCATACTGCAGGACGTTGGCCTGCGGTTTATTGGAAAGAAGGAGGGATACTTCCACATTGGTCAGTACCCCTGCTTCGATATTTTCCACAATCGCTTTGAAATTTGAGCCGCGTCCGGACGCAAATACAACGATCTTCACTGGAACCCTTCCCCTCTTTATCGAATCACCACATGGCCATCGCCATCAACGATCTCGCCAATACGATAGTAGATCTCGTTCTGCGCTTCCAATGCGGCTGCCACAGCATCTGCCTGATCTTTTTCGGCGATGATGACAAAACCGATGCCCATGTTAAATGTCTTATACAGCTCGCTGTCACCAAGATTGCCGGCTGCTGCAAGTGCATCAAAGATGGCTGGTCTTGGCCAGGTAGTGTGGTCGATGGCAGCATTAACATTCTTTGGCAGCACACGAGGAACATTTTCCAAAAGGCCGCCGCCAGTGATATGAGCCATGCCAAGGACGGCATCCGGACATGCCTGCAAAAGCGCCAGCACACTCTTGACATAGATACGGGTCGGTTCGAGCATGACTTCACCAACAGTTTTGCCGCTGTCCTGGAATGGATCATCCAGCGCCTTGCCTTCAACATCAAGCATCAGCTTGCGGGCCAGAGAGAACCCATTGGAGTGCAAACCGCTGGAAGGCAGGCCAAAGACCACGTCCCCAGCTTTGATCTTGGAACCATCGATCATCTTATCACGATCGACGACCCCTA
>CAUDRX010000110.1 GCA_958451915.1 uncultured Peptococcaceae bacterium | reverse complement strand
CGGATCACATTACCGTCTCGCACCAAATATGATGGTGCATCAAGAATACTTCGCTGGATCAGATCGGTGATATCTTCCAGTTCATCGAAATCCTTTGCATATCGTCGAAACAACGGATTAGCACAGCTACGAAGCGCTTGGTGAATATCCGGAAGCACTTTGAGTGAATTTTTCAAGGATATAAGATCCCTTGGCGATGCAGAACCACATGAGATGCGAGATGCAATGCGCTCAATATCTTGAATCTCAGACAACAGGTTTTCAAATGTAGCTCGCAAAAGGTAATTACTGAACAGCTCATCAGTTGCTTTCAAACGAAGATCGATCGCATACCGTTCGATCAATGGTTCTTCAAGCCAACGGCGCAGTAATCGACCTCCAGCAGACGTTGAGGTTTTATTTATAATATCAAACAATGAAGTTCCGTGATGATTGTTTAATGTTGTAACAAGCTCGAGATTGCGTTTGGTGAACGAATCAAGTTGCATCACACTGTCTGTCCGATAACGGATCAGTTGCATCATATGTTTTGGTTCGATCCTTAGCATTTCTTGCATATATCCCAGAAGTACTGCCGAGGCAACAATGGCAGACCCTTCTTTAATGGGATCATTGAAATTTAACACAGACAAATCATTGATATGAAAATGCTGTAAGAGTTTTTCTCGAGCATTGTTTTCTTTGAAAAGATAGCTGCTATATGGTGACAGGCTCATGCCAGCCAGTTCATCTTCATGCTCAGTAAACAACTGATATAAAGAAGTATCTTCGTCAGAAAAAACACATTCTGATGGATGGTATTTTTCGATCTCTTGCAATAACGCGCGCTGATCCTCTAACTGAGTCGTTAAAAACTCGCCGGTAGAAATATCGGCAATTGCCAATCCATAGTTTTTCTTTCCAAAAACGCAAATAATGTAGTTATTTGCAGAATCCAGAATATCATCCTCCAGTATCATGCCAGGAGTCACGATTCGGATCACTTCACGCTTAACCAAACCTTTCACAGATTTAGGATCTTCTGTCTGTTCACAGATTGCAACTTTTTCTCCCAGATTGATCAGTTTTTTTATATAGATCTCTGCTGAATGAAAAGGTACGCCGCACATGGGTACTTTGATTTCGTCACCGCCATCACGCGCGGTCAAAGTCAATCCAAGAAGCTCGCTGGCTTTTTTAGCGTCTTCATCAAACATCTCGTAAAAATCACCGAGACGATAGAACAGGATCGTATCCTGGTATTGGTCTTTGATTTTTTTGTATTGAATAAACATCGGCGTTTTTCCGAGCATAATGGTTCCTCGCTATTCTAGAAGATTATTTTAAGATGACAATGGTCGCGCCATCGCCACCTTCATTAGCTGGCGCATAGTAAAATTGCTTCACATATTTACTGCAAGATAATTTCTCTTTGATGGCTTTTCTTAACGCACCAGTTCCTTTGCCATGAATAATATGCACTTGATTCAGATTATTTAAATAAGCGTCATCAATAAAACGATCTGTCACCGCTAGTGCCTCATCAACTGTCATCCCTCTTAGATCGATCTCAGAACGTACAGCTTTGACTTTCATAGAAGAACGTTTAGTGGAAACAGATTTGTGTTGAATTGATTTCGATGCTTTGCTGATTTCAGATAATTTTACCGTGGATTTGATGATTCCTGCTTGAACTTCTAGTGTGTTTTTTGAGATATTGACCGATAACACAGTCGCATTCATATGATAATTGTTTAGATAAACCTCATCGCCTGGCTTGATCTTTTTAATATTAAGTGCTGTCTGTGGTGAATCTGATCTTTTCTTTTCAGGCCTAGCTTTTTCAAGCGAATGCTCAAGCTCTTTGCGCAGATCCGAAAGCGCGACAGAAGCCTGTAAATGATCTTGCTTACGGATAGATTTAAGTTCTTCCCCCACATCAAGCACTTGTTTTCTAGCCTTTTCCAGTAAAACAATGGCTTCTTCATTGACTTCGCGTTGGATTTTTTCACGGTAAGCCTCGAGTTCTTTTTCTTTCTGGCGCAAAGACAACTTTTGTTCTTCGAGCTGAGCTCGTTCATCAGCAAATGCCGCTTCTTGCTCATTTAAACGACGCTGCAATGATTCAAGGTTTTTAACTTTATCGATCAATTCATTTTGATTCGATTGTTGGATCTCTTTTGCACTCTGAATGATCGATTCAGGCAAACCAATACGTTCAGCAATCGCAAAAGCATTACTTTCTCCAGAAACCCCGATGACTAACCGATAAGTTGGCTGCAATGTTTCTACATCAAAGGCCATGCTGGCGTTTTGCACACCGGGTGTCTGATAGGCATACGTTTTCAACTCACTATAGTGAGTCGTCGCCAAGGCTTTGCATTTACGCGAGAGATTTGCTTCAAGGATCGCAGTAGCAAGCGACGCACCCTCTCCCGGATCTGTACCGGCGCCTAATTCATCATATAAAGCCAGAGAATGTGCATCGAGTTTTTTCATGATCTCACAAATATTAACAAGATGCGAAGAGAAAGTACTTAAAGACTGTTCGATGCTCTGTTCATCACCAATATCAACAAATACTTGATCGAATATTCCCATCTCTGTCTCTGGATGGACAGGCACATGAAGGCCAGCCTGATGCATCAGAACCAACAGACCGACAGTTTTCAAAGTAACAGTTTTCCCGCCGGTGTTGGGACCGGTGATCACAATGATACGCGTTTCATCATCCATATGGAGACTGATCGGAACAGCCGTTTCGCGATTCAATAATGGGTGATAAGCACGTTTTAAGTGTAGCGTTGTAGATTCTAAAGTGTGTGGAGCAAGTGCATCCATCTTAATGGCCAACTGAGCTTTACCCACGGTAAAATCGATCATTCCGAGCTGATACATATTTGATTTAAGCGTTTGATATGCATCTGCACATTCGTCTGAAAGCGCTCTCAGGATCTGGTAGATCTCATGCCGTTCATCCTGTTCAAGCTGCACCACCTTATTATTCATAGGTACAAGTTCAGACGGCTCCACATACAAGGTTGATCCACTGGCAGATTGATCATGGATGATACCGGGCACTCGGCTTTTATATTCTACTTTGACAGGTACGACTAAGCGTTCTCCTCGAACCGTAACAATCTGTTCTTGTAGTGCGTCACTTAAAGCACTGCTTTTTACGATTTGATCCATTTTTTTACGAATGTTTTGATACAGCGACGAAAGATTCCGTCGGATATTGCTTAGTTCTGTAGAAGCACTATCGAGTACATAACCATCTTCGCGAATGGTCCGGTTGATCTTGGTACGAAGCGTATCATCCGGAATCAGCGCTTCACCGTATTCTGCCATCCATTTAAGATGGTAAGCATTTTTTTTTGAAAGAAAGAATTGGTGCAAGTTTTTTGCGGCGTATAAAGAACGCTCGATATCTAAAAAATCTTCTGCTTCCAAAACTTGATGAATACGTAGTTTTTTCAAGATGTCATTGAGCTCCCGAATGCCTCCTAACGGGATTACTTCGCCCACAGAAAGCATCGAGACAATCTCTGCTGTCTCTTCCTGCCAACGAATGATCTGCGTTCGATCAGTGCTTGGAAAACACATTTCAGCACGTTTCTTACCAAGAAATGAACTGCATTCGTCAGCCAGCAGTGTACGGATTTTAGTAAATTCTAATTTGTCCAAAACAGGACTGTTCTTATAGCTTGACAACTTATCGAACTCCTTTGATAAAATGTCCTGATGTTGTATTCTTTGAAAATGTTGTCACTACAGTATTATCTCCATGAAGCTGCTGTCTCAAAATCGCCAATCTCTCCATGGCATCGCAGATCTCCTGAGGTGTCATCCAGGCCCCTGCGATCCTCCAATGGTTAACAGAAAGACCAGTGATCTCACCAAGATAAGGCATAAGATCATAGACCTTATCATTTAAAATGTAAACATTACAAAACTGATCACTGAACAAAGAATAGTATTTGTCCTCCTGTTTCAACGCGAAGCTATGTTTGAGACATGGACGGCTACAGGGTTGATTAACCTCTCGTTTACCAACAATGCTTCCCATTGGACAATATCGTGTGTTCATTACAGGCAAACGACCGTAGATTACCAGTTCCATTGGAATATTGCCGATGCTAGATAATGATTCCATTCGTGAGCGGTCCAATTCTATCGAAAGAGTCTGCCGCGAGACACCAATCTGTGAAAGAGAAGATGCGGTAAGATCATTGGTGACATTTAATTGATAATCACATGCAGTATATTCAATATCAAGATCTTCCAATAACTTGATCTGACCAATATTAGAGATCATAAAGCGTCTTAATCCTTGCTGAATGAGCTCTTTGCATCGTTCAGTATAATATGATTCTTCTTCTATCTCTTTAATGAGGGGCGGCAAGGTTAATATAAGGGGTATTTGCTCGCTAAGCAAAACAATCTCTTCATTTGTCAAACCATCGTTTTGATATGAATTCAAGAGCAAAATGTTCAGTTCATTTGCACCTGCGGCAATTGCGGCTTCAGCTTGTGCTTTTGTGCGCACTTGAACAGAGATGTTTGGTTCATGTGGTATTTGTATTTGTGGCGGGATCTCATCTAAAACCTCGAAACATGCTTCGATACGCTCAGCAATGTCAATCCCTTTTATCATTTTGTCATTACCTTCGGATACAGTCTCAGAAAGCACTTCATCAAAATGAGCAATAACACCTTTTCTTCCGGCTGTTACGAGGCTCATTGGAACAAAGATGTTATCTGATCCACTAATTTCAAGGGTACCAATATTATAGCCAGCATTGGAGACCTTTTTTAATCCCTGCTCGATTACTTCATGGCTGGAGCGATCATTCTTCGAAGACTCTACAATAAATTCCGACCTCCATTGAAAGGAGATGGTCTCCTTCATGCGCTCAGAGTCATCGTAGAGCACAACCATTGAAAACGGCTTGCCTTCTTGAGCTTCTACATAGAAATGCAGCGTCCCCTTTTTTTCGGGCTCTTTTTGTGGCAGCGAACGTACCTTCAGCAAAGATTTAGAGAGTTCCTTGTCAAACGTCTTATAGCAATATGATACTTTTTGAATTTTTGCCCCTTCCATGAGGGTATGCTTAAAATGAACCACTTCTCCAGGCGCAAAGGATTTTTTTAAGCTACCGTTCTCAGTCAGCAGTTGATCCACATATCCTCCCCATAGCGGTTGCAGATCAGCATCATAAAAAGCCACACCATCGCCAGTGTGGAGTGATTCCTGAAGCCGGAGAATACAAGCGTTTTTTGTTATTTTTATGACTTTTCCTAATGGTATCCCGGTATTCTTTGGTGTATGATAACTCATCATAGATGCACCAGGCACACCATGAAAATATGCTTCCGAAAAACCTTCTCGATTAAACACAGCCGCCATATCCCGTAAATCTTTTGTTAATTCGTCTGCGGATATAGCTTTCCCCTCTGCCAGAAGGTCTAGGTGTTTACGATACACATCAGCCATCATCACAACATATTCCGGTTGCTTCATACGACCTTCAACTTTAAGAGATTGTACGGGCACTGTCATCAATGCATTCAAGTCAGGCAACAGGTTTATATCCTTAGGACTAAGCAGATATTTGTTCGCAAGACACTGTTCTTTACCACTATTATCAAATGCAACCAAAGAATATCGGCGTCGGCACGGCTGAGCACATTGCCCCCTGTTACCGCTTCTGTCTCCATGCAAACTACTAAGATAACAAAGGCCAGAATAACTGACACATAGAGCGCCTTGAATAAATACTTCAAGATCAATCTGAGAGCGCTCCCGAATCTTGTGCATCATTTCCAGTGAAGTTTCACGAGCCAGGACAACACGATCAAATCCCAATGCTTCCATTGTTTGAACGCCACAGACATTCATGATCGCCATTTGAGTCGAAGCATGGACCTCGGTTTCAGGAAAATGAGAAAGGAGTAATGCTGCAATGCCAAAATCCTGAACAATAAAAGCATCGATCCCTTCTGCAACAAGGTTTGCGATTACTTCGATTGCTTCTTCGAGTTCATCGTTAAACAAGATGATATTGAGCGCGCAAAATATCTTTGCCCCTCGCTCATGTGCATAAGTGATTGCTTCTCTCATTTCATCCAGACTTAGGTTTTTTGCTTTAGCTCTTGCACTAAATTGTTCAAAACCAACGTAGACTGCATCAGCGCCATGGTCGATTGCCAATTTACAGATCATCAAATCTCCTGCCGGCAGCAATAATTCTGGTTTACTTTTCATTGGCCAAGGCCTCCTCTAAGAGCTCAGACTTTTCTTGCCATGTCTCCATTGTTGCTTCGAGTGCATCATTGCTTTCATCAAGCTCTTTGGCAATTTCACTATAATGTGCCCCAGGTTGTGTTAATGCTGCGTTGAGTGTTTCGATCTTTTTTTCGAGATCAGCGATATTCGCTTCTAATCTCTCAATCTCACTGCGTAGTTTACTCTTGCTCAGGCCCGTAGAACGTTTTTTGAGGGCTGGTTTTTCGGCAACAGTTTTATTCTCGGCGGATTCTTCTGCTAAGGTTGCCAATAGCTCTTTCTTTTCCTTAAAGTAACTGTAATTTCCGAGATACGACGTTAAAGAGCCATCTGCCATTTCTAATGTTCGTGTCGTTACTTCATTGAGCAGTTCACGGTCATGGGAAACTACCAGAATCGATCCCTGGAATTCTTTTAAAAAGTGAACAATGATCTCCTTAGACTCCATGTCCAGATGATTGGTAGGTTCGTCGAGTATCAGAAAATTTGGTTCCTCAAAGAGAAGGATCATAAAAGAGAGCCGAACCTTTTCTCCCCCAGACAGTAAGGAGACGGAGCGCTCGAGATCATCTTCGCGGAAAAGATACCGTGCCAGTAATGATTTTGCCTCACTTAGTTTCAAATCACAACTCTTAAGAGTCTGTTCCAAGACCGTCAGTGATTCATCTAAATTCATCTGATGTTGATCAAAGTATGCCCACTTTACACGATTTCCAAGTTTTACTGTTTTACTCTCGCCGGAAGCTATCTCCTTGACAATAGTTTTTAATAGAGAGCTTTTCCCTACCCCGTTTCTGCCGATGATAGATACTTTTTCTCTTGCCTGAATCTCAAAATTCAAATTATCAGCCAGAGCCTTTCCAGCAACAACCACATCTAAATCATTGACAGACAAAACAAATCGCGCGCTCTCATCAGTAGAATACATACCGATTTTGATCTTTTCATTCTCACTCACATCATTTAAGAGTGTTTGCCGCATCAGTTTCTTTTCGCGCCCACGCGCCTGCTTTGAATTAACGCCAGCGCGATTGCGACGAATATACGCTTGCTCTTTGGCAATCATTTTCTGTTGTTCAAGATAGTGTTTATGCTGAATGGCACGCTGCTTCTTTTTTTCTTCCTTATACTTAAAAAAGCCCATCGGATAGATCGTCAGGCTCTGATTTTCCAGATCCATGATTGTATCAACACGGGCATCTAAGAAATATTCATCATGAGAGATAACAAGCACAGTGCCTTTAAAGTTTTTTAAAAAAACCTCCAGCCATTCG
>CAUDRX010000109.1 GCA_958451915.1 uncultured Peptococcaceae bacterium | reverse complement strand
AATGGAACTATGGCAGGCGTTTTGCTTTTGACCGCAGTTTCAGCCAGCGCTTCAGCTGGGGCGGGGTGGAGATCCAGTTCGCCATTGCCGATGGCAGGGTGAAGGACGCTGAGGTCTATGCCGATGCGCTCCTGCCGGCCTTCATTGATGCCCTGGCGCCGGCTCTCATCGGTGTGCGCTACGAGGCGGCCGCACTGGCAGAAGCGGTGCGGGGGCTGCCGTGCGAGACAGGCGCGGTACGGGATGAACTGGCGGATTGGCTCGAAGGGTGCGACCTCTAGTTGTGTGTTTGCTCAAACAAAGGAGGACTGTGATTTGCAGAACCATTATCAACTTATTGTCGTCGGGGCAGGCCCGGGCGGCTATGTGGCAGCGATCAAAGCGGCCAAGCTGGGGCTCTCCACAGCTGTGGTAGAAGCCCGAGAAGTTGGCGGCACCTGCCTCAACCGCGGCTGCATCCCGGCGAAGGCGATGATCCACGCGGCCACCCTCTATGAAGAGATGAAGGACGCTGAAGCTTTTGGCATCATCGCTGAGAACGTGCATTTTGACTACGAAAAGATCATCGATTATAAACAGAACACCATCGACAAACTTGTCGGCGGCGTCGAGCAGCTCTTCAAGGGCAACGATGTCACGCTGATCCGCGGCCGCGGGATGCTCCATGCGGACAAGACCGTGCGCGTCACTGCTGCTGATGGCAGCGTCACAGATTACAGCGCTGACAATATCATCCTTGCCGCTGGTTCCAAGCCGGTCGTGCTGAACATCCCGGGCATGAAGCTGCCGGGGGTCATCTCCAGCGACGACCTCTTCAAGCTGCGGGAACGCCCAGACTCCATCGCCATCATCGGCGGCGGCGTCATCGGCGTGGAATTCGCCAATGCCTTCTCCTATTTCGGCACCAAGGTGACGATCATCGAAGGCATGGACCGCATCCTGCCGAATATGGACCGCGAGATCAGCCAGAACCTGCGCATGATCATGAAGAAGCGCGGCGTCGAGATCTATAACAATGCCATGGTCCAGAGTCTGTCGGAAGATGGCGAGCTGACAGCCGTGCATTTCAAACAGAAGGACGAAGAGAAGACCGTCAGCGCTCAGTACGTGCTCTGCTCTGTGGGCCGCGGGCCAAACACCCAGGGCCTCTTTGCCGAAGATGCGACGCCGGAAATGGAACGCGGGCGAATCCTTGTGGATGAGCACTTCCAAAGCTCGATCCCGGGCGTCTATGCCATCGGTGACGTCGTCATCGGGATGCAGCTGGCGCACACTGCCAGCGCTCAGGGCATCGTCACCGCGGAACATATCGCCGGTCATGCACCATCCATTGACCTCAATGTTGTGCCGGCCTGCGTTTACACCGATCCGGAGATCGCCTCTGTGGGGATCACCGAAGACGAAGCCAAGACCACCGGCCTCGATGTCCTTGTCGGCAAGTATGTCATGGGCGGCAATGGCAAGAGCCTCATCACCAAAGAAGACCGCGGATTCATCAAGGTCATCGCCCGCGCCGACGATCATCGTCTCGTTGGTGCACAGATGATGTGTGCCCGTGCCACCGACATGATCAGCGAGATGGCTGTGGCCATTGCCAATGGCATGACCGCCGAACAGGTGGTGAAAGCCATCCGTCCGCATCCGACCTACAACGAAGGCGTCGGCGAAGCGGTGGAGGAGATCATCGGCGAAGCCATCCACGTCATGCCAAAGAAGAAAAAGCGCAAATGAGCGAAACGCTGCCCGTGGTCGGGCAGCGCTGCTTTTATCCGATGAATGATAAGAACTCTTTGAAAGATCTAAAAAGAAAATTGATGTGAAAAACTCTCCCGGATGCTTCACAATAGAAGGGACGCAGAGCGTCTGATGCTAAGACCACCGATCATTTTTAAGGAGCGTGTTACAATGGGATTTAAATCTGATATTGAGATCGCACAAGAAGCCACGATGGTACCGATCAATGAGATCGCAGCAAAGCTGGACATTCCAGAAGAATATGTAGAGAATTACGGGAGATATAAAGCAAAGATCGATTTCCGTTACTATAATGATGTGCTCAAAGACCGTGAGAACGCCAAGGTCGTCCTTGTGACGGCCATCAACCCAACACCAGCGGGCGAAGGAAAGACCACCACGACCATCGGCGTCGCCGATGCGCTGAACCGCCTCGGCAAGAAGACCATGGTCGCTCTGCGCGAGCCTTCCCTGGGGCCTGTCTTTGGTGTCAAGGGCGGCGCAGCCGGCGGCGGTTATGCCCAGGTCGTGCCGATGGAAGATATCAACCTTCATTTCACCGGTGACCTGCACGCCATTGGCGCGGCCAACAACCTGCTGGCTGCCATGCTCGACAACCACATCTATCAGGGCAACGCGCTGAACATCAACCCTAAGCGTGTCGTCTGGCGCCGCTGCCTCGATATGAACGACCGTCAGCTGCGCAATGTCATCGATGGCATCGGTCGTCCGGTCGATGGCGTCACCCGTTCCGACGGTTTTGATATCACCGTTGCTTCGGAGATCATGGCGATCTTCTGCCTGGCTACTGACATCAACGACCTCAAGGAACGTCTGGCCCGCATCATCGTTGCCTACACCTACGACGGTCAGCCAGTCACCGCCGGCGACCTGAAAGCGCAGGGGGCCATGGCGGCGCTGCTCAAGGATGCCCTCAAGCCAAACCTCGTACAGACCCTTGAAGGCACCCCTGCCTTCATCCACGGCGGTCCGTTCGCCAACATCGCCCACGGCTGCAACAGCGTCATTGCCACGCAGATGGGCATGAAGATGGCAGATTTCCTGATCACCGAAGCAGGCTTTGGCGCCGACCTCGGGGCTGAAAAGTTCATCGACATCAAGTGCCGCATGACGGGCATCCGTCCGAGCGCTGTCATCCTCGTGGCCACCATCAAGGCCCTCAAGTACAACGGCGGTGTGGCGAAGGCCGATCTCGCTGAAGAGAACCTCACTGCACTGGAAGCCGGCCTGCCAAACCTGCTCAAGCACATCGAGAACATCACTCAGGTCTATGGCCTGCCAGTCGTTGTGGCCATCAACCGCTTCCCGACCGATACCGAAGCGGAACTCGCCCTCGTGCGTGAAAAATGTGCCGAACTCGGCGTTAACGTCGCCCTCTCCGAAGTCTGGGGCAAAGGCGGTGCCGGCGGCGAAGAACTCGCCAAGGAAGTCGTCCGTCTCTGCGAGCAGCCAAGTGAGATGCAGTTCGTCTATGACACCGACACTTCCATCAAGGAAAAGATCGAAGCCATTGCGACCAGGGTCTATGGCGCCGATGGCGTCGACTACACCGCCAAGGCAGAGAGCGAGATCGCAACCTTCGAAAAGCTCGGCTTTGGCAGCCTGCCGATCTGCATGGCCAAGAACCAGTATTCCCTCACCGATGACCAGACCAAGCTCGGCCGTCCAACCGGCTTCCGCATCACCATCAGCGACATGACAGCTTCCATCGGCGCCGGCTTCCTCGTTGCCCTCACCGGCAGCATCATGAAGATGCCGGGCCTGCCAAAGGTGCCAGCTGCTGAGAAGATCGACGTAGACAACGACGGCGTCATCAGCGGACTCTTCTGATCGAGGGTGTCGTCATGAAAATGTTAGATAAACCAGCCAGCGAATTTCTGGCTGAACTCTCATCCAATGCGCCAGTGCCTGGCGGCGGCGGGGCCTCCGCTGCCGTCGGCGCATTTGCAGCAGCGCTGGGCATGATGGTGACCAATCTCACCATCGGCAAGAAGAAATATGCTGAATACGAAGAAGAAGTCAAAGCCGTGCGCGACCGCCTGGAAGGGCTGCGCGACCAGCTCATCGATCTTGTTGACGCCGATGCCGTGGCCTTTGAGCCGCTCAGCAAGGCTTACAGCATCCCAAAGGATGATCCGGCGCGCGGCACCATCATGGAGAATGCGCTCTATGAGGCCAGCATTGTGCCGATGAAGATCATGGAGACCATCCTTGCCGCTGCGCAGGATCTCGAGATCCTTGTGGAAAAGGGCAGCCGCCTCGCTGTCAGCGATGTGGGCGTTGGCATCCTTTTCGCCCAGGCTGCCATCGAAGGGGCTTCACTGAACGTTTACATCAACACCAGCTCTATGACAGACCGCGAACGTGCCGCAGCGCTCGACGCCAGGGCCGATGCCATCATCGCTGAGGGTGCAGCGCTCAAGGAACGCATCTACAGCGGCGTGCTTGCCGCCATCAGATAAGGAGGTTTTGCCAATGGCACAACAAATGCTTGGTAAAGAAGTCGTCGCAAAGATGGAGACCCAGCTGGCGCCTCTTACGGACGATCTGCGCAGCAAGGGCATCGATCCCTGCCTGGCCATCGTGCGCGTCGGCGAGCGTCCGGATGACCTTTCCTACGAACGCGGCGCCATGAAGCGCATGGCCAATATGCATGTCACTGTAAAGAACGTCGTCATGCCGGAAGATGTCGATCAGGCAGAGCTTGAAAAGATTTTCGCTTCGGTCAATGACGACCCTGCCGTACATGGCATCCTGCTCTTCCAGCCGCTGCCGAAGCATCTGGACGTCGAACCGCTGAAAGCCATGATCAACCCGCTTAAAGACGTTGACAGCATGAGCCCGGCCAACGCCGCCAAGGTCTTTGCCGGTGACAAGACCGGGTTTGCCCCATGCACGCCGTCTGCTGTCATGGAGATCCTCGCTCAGTGCGGAGTGGAACTGCGCGGCAAACGCGTCACCATTGTCGGCCGCAGCATGGTCGTCGGCAAACCGCTGGCCATGCTCATGCTCGGCCAGAACGCCACCCCGACCATCTGCCATACCAGGACCGTTGATCTCCCAGCCCGCTGCCGCGAGGCAGACGTCCTCGTCGCCTGCGCCGGCAAGGCAAAGATGATCACCGGTGACATGGTCGCCGATGGGCAGGTCGTCGTGGATGTCGGTATCAATATGGATGATGCGGGCAAACTCTGCGGCGACGTCGATTATGAGGCCGCTGCGCAGCATGCATCCATGATCACCCCAGTGCCAGGCGGTGTCGGCACCGTCACCACCGCCCTCCTCGGCAAGCACACCATCCAGGCCGCTTACTGGCAAAATGGCCTGGATATGCCGGAACGCTGAAACACAGCGGAAACGATCCTGAAATGACGAACACCTCCCGTCAAACGACGGGAGGTGCTTTTTTGTGTATCTATTGGACTGCTTTCTCCAGCAGCACGAGTTCGACGCCGTCGATGCCGTTGAACTGGCAGGGGACGATATCGATCTCGCTATAGCCGAGCTTGCGATACAGGCTGAGGGCGGGTGTGTTGCGTTTGTTGGTATCGATGCGCAGGGCGGTACAGCCGAGTTCGCGGGCGCGGCGTTCGTAGAAGGCGGCAAAGGCGGTGCCAAGGCCGCGGCCTTTGGCCATCGGATCGATGACCAGTGTGTGCATGACGAGCACCTGCGCGTCTGCCGCGGTGATGCGCCAGGGGGCGCTGGCGTATTCCTCGCCCTGCAGGTGGTTCAGAATAGCTGTGCCGACGATCGTGCCGTTGTGTTCTTCGACGAAGAGATCGTCGCGCGCGAGTGCCGCTTCGGCGGTGGCACGGGTCGGATAGGTATCACGGAGCCAGCCGACACTTGTGCGGCCGGCTTCTTCCTCGTCGTGGATGCGGCCGTAGAGGGCGGTCACGGCGTCAAGGTCAGCGGCGGTGGCTTTGCGGAACGTCAGGGACATGGCAGAACCCTCCTTGGGGATGGGGATGAGTACTTTTTCGAGCAGCTGTAAGCGGATCTCAGGCAGGCCTTCGAAACGGTGCGGATGCACCATGATGCGCTGGAACCCGCTGCTGTCGTAAAGCGCAAGTGCCGCGCTGTTGCATTCGTTGGTGTCGATGCGCAGCACCGTGCAGCCCTGGGTGCGGGCATGGCGTTCGTAGAAGGCCAGCATGGCGCGGCCGCAGCCCTGGCGGCGAAAAGCAGGGTCGATGGCGAAGGTGTGCATGACCATGACCTCGTCCGCAGATGCATTCACCTGCCAGGGGGCCAGCGCGTAATAATCGCTCTGCAGCTTGTTGAATACCGCCGCGCCGACGAGGGCACCCGCTGCCTCCTCTACATAGAGGTCGCTGCGTGCCAGCGCATCCTCGAGGGTTTGCTCGGTCGGATAGATGCCGCGTTTCCAGCCGACGCTGGTCAGCCCGGCTTCTTCGGCGGTGAAGACATGGTCGTAGAGCGCAGTGAGCGCTGGCAAGTCATTGTGCGTGGCTTTGCGAAAAGTGATAGACATCGTCAAATGCTCCTTAAAAGAATAGAGAACTAAAATGCAGTAATGGT
Organism: uncultured Peptococcaceae bacterium; assembly: GCA_958451915.1. Classification (GTDB taxonomy): domain Bacteria; phylum Bacillota; class Peptococcia; order Peptococcales; family Peptococcaceae; genus UMGS1590. The sequence goes on along the minus strand of CAUDRX010000109.1, from coordinate 1,259 downwards.
CCGGACGATCTCGTCGATGCGCTTACCAGTGGTATCTATCTTTGTTGTGGTCAGTGTGTCGTAGAGTGGCAGATAGGCAAGGCTGCGGGGAACGACATCGGCGCTGCGGTGACCGGCGGCGATGTCTGCTTCAAGGCGGCTGCGCAACGTTGCCGCATCGGCAATGAGCGAGAGCGCGCGGATGTGGCAGCCGGCAGTGTCAAGCCGGGCAAGAAGACCGTCAATGAGTGCCTGCTCGTGGAGCACCCAGGCGAAGATCACATGCTCATAAGCGCTGCAGTGCAGAAAATTGTTGAGCAGATAGCAGATGTTGTCAATGACCATCGCTTTGATCTCGTCTGTCACATGAAAAGGGTCTGCGTTCCAACACCAGTCACCATCGAGAAAAACGGCGTCTGACAGCGCGCTTTTGAGGGCCTGGCAGACGCTTGTCTTGCCGACCCCCATGGGCCCGCCGACAAGGATGAGTGTTTTCATGAAGGGATGCTCTGCCAGCGCAGAAGGTTGTCGTCGAAACTGACGCTGAGCCGGCCGTCGTCGTAAAGCCAGGAGAGGTAGTTTTTGACTGTGCTGCCGACGAGAACATACTGTTCGAAATTGAGGGTCAGCTGGTAGGCATCGAAAAGACGCCTGAGGATGTTCTCGGTATCTGTCGGCCGGGCGCAGATGGCGAGGATGTCAGCGGCGATCTGATGGACCTTATCGATGTTGTACTGAGCCAGCGGCGCGATGTCTTCGGTGGCGTCGGCGTGGGCAGGCACAAAGAGAGCGGCCTGCATCGTTTTGACACGTTCGAGGGTGTCTAGGTAGGCGGCGACGTCGTAGATGTAGCCGATCTGGTATTTATCGAGGGTAGCCCGGCTGGAGAGGCAGTCGGCAAGGAAGACGACGTCGTCTGGTGTGCGCAGGCCGATCATGTCGAAGAAATGCCCCGGGAGCGGGATCATCTCAAAGCCTTCCGGCAGCATTTCCGCGCGCAGCGGCTGGGCCTCGCTCGCCTGGGCGAGGAGAAATTTATGGCGCAGATCTTTGCAGGGATAGCCGCCGTAGAGGAAGGCAGGTTCGAGGATCGGATGGCGTGTAAAGCAGGTTTCGATGCCTGCCGTGTAGATCTGACAGCCGGTCTGTTTGGCAAGGTAGGCATTACCGCCGATGTGGTCAGCGTTGGAATGGGTATTGTAGATGGCATCGAGCGTCCAGCCCTGTTTATCGAGGTGCTGGCGCACCTTGCGGCCTGCTTCCTTGTCGTTGCCGCTGTC
>CAUDRX010000108.1 GCA_958451915.1 uncultured Peptococcaceae bacterium | reverse complement strand
CACAAAAAAAGCCGCCCGAAGGCGGCTGTCAAAAGTAAAACGATCACATCTCGATCAGTTCATATTCGCGGGATCCCATGCCCATATCTGCAGCGGCTTCGATGGTATGGATGCCATTGCGGCTGTTGACACGTTCCATAAAATGTTCTTTGCCCGGGTCATCCGACTGCATCACCAGATCGATGCAGGCCTGATCGATGGCGACCGGGTCCAGGGAAGCAAGGATGCCAATGTCTGCCATGCATGGGTCTTCGGCCACTTCACAGCAGTCACAATCCACAGACAGATTCTTCATGACATTGATGTACGCGATCTTTCCTTTGAAATGTTCGGCCACGCTGCTGGCTGCATCGGCCATCGCTTCCGGAAAGACCACCTGATCGGCGTGCTGGTTCCAGGTCTCAAAACGGTCGGCTGTCTTACCGGCGGAATGGATCAGCGCCTTCCCGGCGCTGGATGCACAGCCGATGGCGAGCTGCTTGAGCGAACCGCCGTAGCCGCCCATCGGATGACCTTTGAAATGTGCGAGCACGAGCATGGAATCGTAGTTCTCGATGTTCTTGCCGAGATGGTTCTCCTTAAGGATCTTGCCGTTTGGGATCGGCCAGACCACGTCCGGACCTTCCGCATCCATCAGATCGACATCAAAATACGCCGCCCAGCCATGATCTTTTAAAAGCTGGAGATGCGCATCCGTATGGTCGCGCACACCGCCAGCGGCATCGCCATACGCGGTGTTGCACTCGACCACGGTGCCCTTGACTTCTTCGACCATTGGACGCCAAAAATCCGGGCGCAGAAAATTCTGGTTGCCTTTTTCACCGGAATGGACCTTGACTGCAACTTTGCCCGGCAGATCCAGGCCAAGCGCATGATAAAGGCTGACAACGGCTTCTGGAGTGATCTCTCGCGTGAAATAAACTTTCGAACTCATTGAATACCCTCCTGATATCATCATGTGCAGCACATTCTTGACACTGTGTCATTGGTTAAATGATAGCACTTCTCTGACATCGTGTCAACTCTCTGCACCTCTTTCGGCCTCGCCTTTTCTCAGCGCAGCCGCGCCACCATCTGACCGGCGAAGACCGCACAGAGACCAAGCAGCATGCTCGCAGCCATATAGAATATCGCCGTACCCTGACGGCCATTTGTAAGGAGCCCCAACGCTTCGCCGGAAAACGTCGAGAACGTCGTGAAGCCGCCGCAGAGCCCAACCTGCAGCATCAGCACAAGGTGTGACGGGAGCGCCGGATACAGACGCGCGCTCTCGCTGACGATGCCAAGGACGAAAGCTCCCAGGATGTTGATGCAGAACGTTTTGATCGGAAAACCGCCGGCCGCCTCTACGCTCAGCAGACCGATGAGATACCGCAGGATACTGCCGACAAAGCCACCGATCCCGACAAACAGACACTCGATCATTCATATCGCCTCCTCTCAGAGCTCAAGCGCCCTTTAAGCTCAATCTGCTACTATATTCCATAACATGTTAATTGTAGCGGCTATCCTCCTGCAAAACAACGGTCGTACCCACTTTTTTTCTTGCCAGATGCGGGCCGCTCATGTATCCTTTTAATAGAAAAAATCGAAGGAAGGAGAGAACGCCATGAAACGGTTGCGACGTGCCGTCGCCGGCCTGCTCTGTGCTGCCCTGTTCTGCACCACGCTCTCAGGCTGTCAGTCGGCTCCTCTGTCCGCTGCCAGTACAGACAGCACTGAAGTCAGCGAACTCACCGCGGATGATCGTACCACGATCGCGCTCATGCCGCTCGACAGCCGGCCCTGCAATACCCAATACCCGCAGCTCCTGACCCAGGCCGCCGGCGCCACGCTGGTCATGCCGTCCGAAGCATCACTGGATCATTTTCTCGAAGAAGCAGACACCGACGCCCTCTGGACCTGGCTCGAAGATGCCGCCGAGAGCGCCGACCATCTCGTGATCTTCACCAACAGTCTCTTCTGCGGTGGTCTCATCGCTTCTCGCTCCAGCGGTGCTTATGACGATCTCTCCGAAAACATCGCCCGTCTCCAGACGCTCTGCGAAGACTTTCAGCGGGACAACGAACGCACCATCACCGTTGTCCAGGTACTGCCACGCCTCAAGCCGAACCAATACGACACCGACCTCTATCCTTACGGCAACGCACTCACCAGTTACGGCCGCGCCTGGGACGAAGCCGACATCAAAGGTGAGGCTGCGCCAACATCCGCTGAAGATGTGCCCGATGACGTGCTCAACGAATATCGCACCCTGCATGAACGCAGTGCTGATCTCGCAGAAGCCCTCAACACCATGGCCGCCGACGGCCTCATCGACTCTCTCATCATCAGCCAGGATGACGGCGACGTACGCTGCCCGGCCAATGTCACCTTCCGTGCGCTAAAAAAGCACAAGGCCGAGACCACCCGCCTCGTCCATGGTGCGGATGAACTGGCGATGCTCCTGGTGACCGACCTGGCGACCCGTGAGCTGGAACCAACACTATACTTATGAATCCACGAACCTGCAGACGATGGCCGCTCAGAAGATCGCACTGACCGGTCTCAAGAACGGCGACGAGACATCCGACTACACGCTCTACATCCATGCCAGGAGCGAAGATGCTGACAAAACCCTCGCTGCGATCGCTGACCACGACGGCGTGCTCGGTATCGCCGATGTCGCATTGAGCAATCAGGCCGATCCACTGCTCGCCGACACACTGCTCTCTGCAGAAGGCTTTGAGCAGGTGGACGCCTATGCCGGCTGGAACACTGCCGGCAACGCTATCGGTACCGTCTGTGCCATGCTCCGCGTCTGCGCTTACCTCGATGCCAACTGGGACGATCTGCCAAAAGAAGTCCAGCTGACCTCGGCGAAAGCGCTCTTTGCCTTCCGGGCCATCCGTCTGGGCGAAGATGTCTGTTACATGGCGGATCTTCGTACAGACCTGCAGGAAGAACTGATCGCTGCCGATCTCTGCGATGACACCTCAGCTTCCGCCTTTGGCAATGACGCCGACTGGACTGCCGCCAACAGCCGCCTGGAAGAAGCCTACACCGCCACCGGCGCAAAGCTCGAAGCCCTGCTCAACGGCACCCACGTGCTCCATCTCGGCAATCATGCGCCACGCTTCACCATCCAGGATTTCTCGAGCAGCGTCAGTTTTCCATGGGCACGTGCCTTTGAGATCCGCATCGAACCACAGATGGCCATCGCCGCTGCCGACTGACAGGCATAAAAAAGCCAGCCTTGTGTAAAGGCTGGCTTTTTTTATACTTTTCTTATCTCTGATGTTTCCGTCTGCGTCGGATCTCATAGAGCAGCACACCGGTAGCGACACCAACATTGAGGCTTTCCACACCGTTTTCCAGCGGGATACGCACCATCTGATCATATTCTTCGATCTGACTGGCACCGTTACCTTCGTTGCCGACAACGAGAGCGATCTTTTCCGGCAGTGTCTCAAAGGCTTCATCATAGTCCACACCGTCGGCATCGGCAACGATGAACTGGAAACCGTATTTTTTGAGCACGTGCACGATCTCCTCAACGTCTTCGATCATGTAGACCGGCAGCTTGAAAATGGTGCCCATCGTCGAGCGCAGGACTTTCTTGTTGGAAAAATCCACTGTACCTTTAAGACAGAAAACAGCCTGTGCGCCGCTGGCCAGCGTACTGCGAATGATGGAACCAAGGTTGCCCGGATCCTGCACGCCATCAACAATGACGACGGTATCCATGACCGGCCAGCTCTCTTCGCTCCAATCCGGGAAAGAAACAATGGCAGCGATGTCCTGTGGATTGACCGTAGACATAGAATCTTCCAGGATCTCTGGTTCGACCAAAAAGGCCGGACCATCGTAATCTTTGAGCAGGTCTTCATATTTTTCCTCGGAGCCTTCAGCGATAAGGATGACATGGACCATCGCACCGCTCTCGATGGCTTCTTCCACAAAGCGGCGCCCTTCGGCGACAAACTGTTCAAAAGCGAGACGGTATTTGCGTTTTTCCAGCGCGCGCATGCGCTTGATCCATTGATTTTTATCTGATTCGATGACTTTCATAAGGTTCCTCTTTTCCAAAACAGCGTATGACAACACTTTGTTCGTTGGCTTCAGTATAGCATATATCATCAGTGTGTGCGAAAAAAATTTCACCCCCCTTGACACCCCCAGGGGGTGGGTGTATGATGTTTGCGTAGGGTAAATCAATACCCGAGAAAGAAGTGAATCCTATGAGTGAAAAATGCGTAACAGATTTTGACGTCAGCGGCATGAGCTGCAGCGCCTGCCAGGCTGCTGTTGAGCGCGCTGTGCGCAAGGCGGGTGCCGAAGATGTCTCTGTCAATCTTCTGAGCGGGCGCATGAGGGTCACCCATGATGACGGCCTGGCACTGTCGACGATCATGGAAGCCGTCGACGCGGCAGGCTATCACGCTGAGCTGCATGACGCCGCCAGGCACACCTCAAGTGCCACAGAGAGCGAGGAAGAGATCAGCAAGCGCCATCGCATCGTCTCCTCGGTGATCCTGCTGATCCCGCTGATGATCGTGGCCATGCTGCCGATGGCACCATTCGCGCCGGACACGCTCCTGCATTCAAATGGCTGGCTCATTGCCAGTCCACTCGTGCAGCTGGTACTCTCACTGATCGTCCTTGTCATCAACCGTGCCTACTTCACGAGCGGTTTCCGCGCCATGGCCCAGCTCCGACCGAATATGGACAGCCTCGTCGCTGTCGGCGCTGGCATCTCGCTCATCTACAGCCTTTACACCACAGGTACGATCTATGCCGGGGTCTTCGCCGGCACAGCAGACACCGCTTATCACGGGCTGCACAACCTCTACTATGATTCTGCAGCGATGATCGTCGCTCTGATCACCATCGGCAAATACCTGGAAGCCCGCGCCAAACGCCACACTTCCGATGCCATCAGCGAGCTTTTGGCGCTGGCGCCGGAGACGGCCTATCTTGTCGTCGGTGACGAAGTGCGGCCGATCCACACCGCCGATGTCAAGGTCGGCGACATCCTCGAAGTCCGTCCCGGCGGACGTATCCCCGTCGACGGCGTACTCGTGAGCGGCAGCTCCTCCGTTGATGAGAGCGCTTTCTCCGGAGAGAGCCTCCCTGTCGAAAAAAGCATCGGCGACACCGTCTCCACTGGCACCATCAATACCACTGGCAGCTTCCGCTTCCGCGCCACTGCCGTAGGCGCTGACACAGCGCTGGCACAGATCGTCGGCCTCGTCGAGAATGCCAACGCCACCAAGGCACCGATCGCCCGCACCGCTGACCGCGTTGCCGCCGTCTTCGTGCCAGCGATCCTCTCCATCGCACTGATCGTCTTCATCATCTGGATGGTCATCGGCGAACCATTCGCTTTTGCCATCAAGATGGGCATTTCCGTCATCGTCATCAGCTGTCCCTGCGCCCTCGGGCTGGCTACACCAGTGGCGATCATGGTCGGCAGCGGCCAGGGTGCCAGGAAAGGCATCCTCTTCAAGGACGCCACGGCGCTGGAACGCCTGCACCAGGTTGACACGCTCGTGCTCGACAAGACCGGCACCATCACCGAAGGGCACCCTTCTCTGACTGATGTTGTGCCATTTCAGGGACAGACCCCCCATGCGCTCCTTCGCCTTGCCGCTTCCCTGGAAGCGCACAGCGAGCACCCGCTGGCCCTGGCCATCACCACTGCCGCGGAAGCGCGGGGCCTGAACACCCAGGCAGTCAGCGATTTCGACGCCCTCTCCGGCCGCGGCGTCGCCGCCACCATCGACGGCCAGACCTATTACGCCGGTAACATGCGCCTCATGCAGTCCCTCGGCCTGGATATGCGCGGCGCCGATAAGAAAGCCGAACAGCTCGCCCGTGAAGGCAAAACGCCGCTGTACATCGCCGACAAGGACAATGTCCTCGGTATGCTCGCCTGTGCCGACCGCGTCAAAGCCGACACGCCAGCAGCCATCGAAACGCTGCACAAGCTCGGCAAACGCATCATCATGCTCACCGGTGATCATCGCACCACCGCCCAGGCTGTGGCAGATGAGATCGGTGTCGATGAGGTCATTGCCGAAGTCCTGCCGGCTCAGAAAGAGCAGGTCGTCGCCGGACATATGGACAAGGGGCAGGTCGTCGCCATGGTCGGCGACGGCATCAATGACGCGCCAGCCCTGGCGCGTGCAGATGTCGGCATCGCCATCGGGGCCGGCACCGACATCGCCATTGAGAGCGCGGATGTCATCCTGACCTCGAGCCAGCTCACCGATATCGCCTACGCCTACGAGCTCTCCTCGGCGACCATCCGCAACATTCATGAGAACCTGTTCTGGGCATTTTTCTACAACGTTTGCTGCATCCCGCTGGCCGCCGGCGTTTTCTATCCGGCCTTCGGCATCACCCTCAACCCGATGATCGCCGCTGGCTGCATGAGCCTGAGCTCGCTCTTCGTTGTCACCAACGCCCTGCGCCTGCGCCGCTGGAAACCGCGCCTCGTGCCGCAGCAATCCCCGGCTGTGCCAGAAAAAGCCGAAAGCATCGCACAGCCTGTCTATGAAGCCGTCATCGGCGTCGGCGGCATGAGCTGCAACCATTGTAAGATGAGTGTCGAAAAGGGCCTTGCTGCCCTGGAAGGCGTCACCTCGGCCGTGGTCTCCCTGGAAGACAGGAACTGCACCCTCAGGACCACCGTCGACCCACACACTCTGCCGCTGGAAGCGACCCTCACAGAGCTGGGCTTCACCTTCACCGGCATTGACGGTGAACAGACGCCAGCCACCTATCATGCCATCGTCGGCATCGATGGCATGAGCTGCAACCATTGCAAGATGAGCGTCGAAAAGGGCCTTGGTGCCCTGGAAGGCGTCACTTCGGCCGTGGTCTCCCTGGAAGACAGAAACTGCTCCCTCGAGACCACCGTCGACCCACAGTCCCTGCCGCTGGAAGCGACCCTCACAGAACTGGGCTTCACTTTCACCGGCCTGCACAACAACAACCAAACCGATCAGGAGGAATCAATCATGAGTGAAAAAACCTACAATGCAACCGTCAACATCGAAGGCATGGCCTGCAACCATTGCAAGATGAGCGTCGAAAAAGGCCTCGGCGGCCTCGACGGCGTCACCGCTGCAGAAGTCTCCCTCGAAGACAAGAACTGCAAGATCACGACCACTGTTGATCCTGCTACGCTGCCGATCGAAAAGACCCTCACTGAGCTGGGCTTCACCTTCAAAGGCATTGACGCCTGAGCGTCCCCCGGGGAGGTAGGAGCCATGCGAGCCAGCAAACCGGAGATCACACGCCTGCTCAAGACCGCTCGCGGCCAGCTTGACGGCCTCATCCGCATGGTCGAAGAAGATCGCTACTGCATCGACATTTCCAACCAGCTCCTGAGTACCCAGGCGCTCCTCGGTACCATCAATGCAGAAGTGCTCACCGCCCACGTCGACCACTGCGTGCGCCAGGCCTTTGAGAGCGGCGACGAAGCAGAGGAAGAAAAAAAGATCGCTGAGCTCCAGGCCGTACTCAAGCGCCTGAGCAAGTGATCCGCAACATGCCCATACGAAAAGCGGATCCAGCCGAAAGGGACGATGGCGGCGGTGTTTTAAATCTTAAACAAAAACCGCGTTTAGGACAATTTAAAAAGGCA
>CAUDRX010000107.1 GCA_958451915.1 uncultured Peptococcaceae bacterium | reverse complement strand
ATGATGGTGCAGCGGCGCCATTCTAAAGACGCGGCGTTTTGTTCTTTTATAGACTAAAACCTGGATGATATCCGAGCACGCTTCAATAAGATAGGTGAAGCAGAGAAGCGGGATCAGCAGTTCAGTCTTCGTGACCATCGTCAGGGCCACGACCATGCCGCCGATGAAGAAACTCCCGGTATCACCCATAAAAACACGTGCCGGATTGTGATTATAGAATAAGAATGCCAGGCAGGCACCGATCATCACTGCGACCACTACGAGAGAGTTTGGTTCATTGTACAGTTTAAGGATCGCGAACATGCCCAGGAAGATAATGATGCTGACCGTAGTCAGAAGGCCATCCAATCCATCGGTCAGGTTGGCACTGTTGGTCGTACCAACGATAATGAAGATCATGAATGGCCAGTATAAGATGCCAACCGGCAGCACCACGTTAAAGAGCGGCACCCAGAGATCGCTGGTGTTCATACCCAGACGGGAAGCCCAGAAGATGATGAGCGCAGCAGCGACCAGCTGCAATACGATCTTTTGTTTTGGGGTCAGGCCCTCATTGTGATGCATGACGATCTTGATCGCATCGTCCGCTAAACCAATGGCACCAAAAAGAAATGCACTGCCAACGACAAACCAGGTGATGCCGCTGAACTGTCCAGTGACCAAAAGGGCGAGCACAACCGTGATCATAAAGAGGATCCCGCCCATCGTTGGCGTCCCCTGTTTTTTCTGATGGCTCTTCGGCCCTTCTTCACGGATCGATTGACCAAATTTCAATCGATGCAAGACTGGGATCATAAAATGGCCAACGATAAGGCCGATCACCAGGCTCACTGCAAATCCTATCACCCACATCACTGTTGTCCTCCTAAAGCTTCATCCTGTTTTTTCAGATCTTTCACCGCCGGCGCGCCATAAGCGCTCTCCGCAGTGAGCACGGCACGGCGGACAGCCTGCTCCATACAATAAGCAGCTGCCGTACCGGCGACATTGATGTCGCAGTCCACCTCGCCCACGCTGAGTGCAAAGACAGAGTCACCATCCGCCGTCGTATTGACCGGACGGATCGCACGCACAATACCATTTGAAGCAAGAGCTGCGATCTTTTTGAGCTGCGTTTTGTCAAAGCGTCCATTCGTGATCACGGCTCCAATCGTCGTGTTCGTCACCGCATCACCTGCGCCAGCAAGGATCGGCGCGATCGCTTCATCTTCTTCCAGCATAAGTGCACGTGTGTCTGCAAAGCCAGTGCCATCCAGGCGTCGCATACCAGCAATGATCTCACCTTTATCATCAATGACATCGCCCAGCGCATTGACCGCAACAATTGCCCCGACCTGAAGTTCACTGAGGGCGATCGCATAGGTGCCAAGACCCGACTTCATCATTTGAGCCTCACCCATCAGTTTTCCAACCGTTGCACCAGTGCCAACACCGTGATTACCTTCACGCACCGTTGGGTTTTCCTCCGCATTGACACAGGCTGCATAGCCCATCGCAAGATCCGGACGGATATTCTGGCCACATGTCAGGTCAAAAATGCAGGCTTCCACGACCAGGGGCACGATCGCCTCTCCAACCGGCAGGCCTATACCCTTTTCTTCCAGATATCGCATCACACCGCCAGCAGCATCCAGCCCGTAAGCGCTGCCGCCGCTCAAGAGAACAGCGTGGACCCGGTCGGCCGCTGCCACCGGATTGAGCAGTTCACTCTCCCGGCTCGCTGGTCCGCCACCACGTACATCCACGCTGCAAGGCGCCCCTTGTGGGCAGATGATGACAGTACAGCCTGTACCCGCCTCTGCATTTTCGGCACTGCCGATCCGAAAACCTTTTATCTCCTGCAATCGAATCTCTTTCATCGTCTGCACCTCCAGGTTCATTTTACATCATTTTATATTATATCATCCTTCTGTCCTTAAGGATAGTCTGATAAACCTCTGTCATCTTCATGCTGTTACTGCCTTTAACCAGGATCACAGCATCAGCAGGACTATACTCTTCAAGGATCCGCACGATCTGTTTATTGGTATCCACATAAAACACATGCGAAGGATCCATGCCTGCAGCAATGGCGCTCTCGCCGATGCCTTCTGCCAATACGCCAAGGCAGATCAGGCAATCAATCCCGCATTTGGCCAGATGAGCCCCCACTTCAGCATGCCCCGTTTTCTCATAAGGGCCAAGCTCATACATATTACCCAAACAGGCAAAAGTTGGCCTCGGCTTATAGCCAGCGAGCACATCGAGTGTCGCCTTCATCGAGTCCGGATTGGCATTGTAGCAGTCATTGATCAGTAAACGGCCCTCAGACAATGGATGCATCTCCATGCGGCTTGACGACAAAGACACGGCAGACCCCAATCCATTTTGAATGTCCTCTACCGAAATGTCAATAGCGCAGGCTATGGCTGTAACTAAAAGCGCATTATCAACATAATGGCGGCCTGCAAACGGCAAACGCACCGCAAAATGCATCCCATCCATCTGGCAATCAAAGAGGCTCTCCTCTGCATGCAGGACGACATTTTGACTCACGACTTCAGCGCCTTCATGCGCGTCACCGCACCAAATGACGCGCCCTGCACATTCCTGCAGATAAGGACCGACCAAGTCGCGGTCTTTTTCGCGCAGCGCTACTGCACCGTCCGCCGGTAAGTATCTGAACAGCTCTGTTTTTGCACGGGCGATCCCTTGCTGACTTCCGAGATATTCTGCATGCACGAGCCCGATCCCCGTTATGATGGCATGGGTCGGATGCGCCAGCTGACAGAGAAAATCGATCTCGCCAAATCCCATCATGCCCATCTCAACGATGACGATCTCTGTCCCCTCATCAAGACGTGTCAACGTCAGCGGCAAGCCCAGCTCATTGTTCTGGTTCTCTCTTGTCACCACCACCTGGTGACTCTGGCCACAGACCTGCGCGAGCAGGTCCTTGGTGCTGGTCTTACCCTGGCTGCCAGTAATGGCAATGACCGGTCCCTGAAAGCGATCACGGCACCATTTTCCCAGTTCCTGAATGAACTGCTGGCCATCTTCTGCAACGATGCAGCCTGTCCGACCATCATCCAGGATGTGGTCTTTATCTACGACGACTGCAGCAGCACCTTTCTCGATGGCAGCAGCCACAAATCGATGCCCGTCCACACGCTGTCCGCGGATCGCCACGAATAAGTCGCCTTTTTCTACTTCACGACTGTCGAACACCACGCACTGCACGACAATCCCCTTGGGCCCCTGGTAGGTATACCCCATCTCTTTTACGATACGATCGATCGGAATATGATACATATGCTCTTCCTCCATTAAATCGAGTAAGCCGGAAATGCCTAAACGTCTCCGGCTTCTCTAAGCTATGAAGTATTCAGTGATGATTCAATCTCATACCTGCTGTGCAGGATTATCCACCCGTCTGTCCGCTATCAGATACAGATGACGACGTGCCAGCGCTTTGCGATGACCCTGTCCCAGACGATCGATCACCGCTGCTCCCGGACTGTTCCTGTGAAGCATCCGCGCTGCCTGACTTTTCTTCCAGCTGGCGTGTCGCTTCTGCGATGCTCGCTCGCTGGCTGGTGCCCGCGAACCAGACTTCGATCTCACTGCCCGCCGCTACGCTGGTTCCAGCCGCAGGCTCTTGTCTGTATGCCAGGCCGCTGCCCGAAAGTTTCGATTTCAAGCCAAGTCCATTGAGGATGATATCAACTTCTTTGATGGTCTTGCCTTCAAAAGATGGCAGGCTGACCGTATCGCTGCCGGAAGTCACGCTGTAAAATTCGATCGTCGAACCCGCAGCCACCTTCGTTCCTGCAACTGGCAGGTAACTGGTCAAAGTATCGCCGGAAGTTACGTCACTGACCTGGAGACCTGCATCGATCATTACCTGACGCGCTTCTTCAGTGCTCATCGGCAGATCCAGTTCTGGAACAGTAACCGTTTCGCCTTCTTCAGCTTCGGTCATATTCTCATTTTCATCGCTAGGAGCCTCTGTCTGTGGGATCTGGGAGTAGTTTAAGATATTCCCCATGATCTCAGAGAAAATGGTACTTGCGATCTCGCTGTTCCCACCAGCCGCCGGACTGTCTACAATGACAATGCAGGCGTACTTAGGATCATTTACTGGTGCAAAGCCCATAAAACTCAGGATATAATTGTCTTTCTGATAGGTACCACCGCTGGCGATCTCCGCCGTACCTGTCTTTCCGCCGACACGATAGCCTTCAACAGCAGCCGGCGAGCCAAGCCCTTCTTCGACAACACCTTCAAGCATATCACGCATCTCTGCGGAAGTTTCTTCAGAAATGACCTGACGCACCACTTCTGGCTCTGTCTTTTCGACAACATTGCCTTCGCTGTCTGTGATCTCTGAAACGATCTGCGGCTTCATCAGATTGCCGCCATTGACGACTGCTGAAAAGGCCGTGATCACCTGAAGCGCTGTATATGCATTACCCTGACCGATAGCAGAAGCTGCCAGATCGATATCGACCGCATCTTCTTCGTCGATCAGGAGCGGAGAAGATTCGCTTGGCAGATCCACACCTGTACGTTCCGTCATACCAAAGCCGTCAAGATAATCGTAAAATCGTTCGTACCCGAGTTTGCTCACATTCTCTGCCTGAGCCACGTTGCAGGACTGTTCGAGGGCATGCTTCATTGTCTGCATCCCATCACCAGCCGGATAATCCCAGTCCTGGAAACGATTCTCTCCGATCATCACATAGCCCGGACAATACAACTGTGTATCAGGCTCTACGATGTCCTCTTCAAGATACATCGAAGTTGAAACACTCTTAAACGTAGAACCCGGCTCGTAGAGCTTGCTGATGGCAAGGTTCGTCCATGTCTCCGGTTCATAGTCACCATAGGTGTTAGGATCAAAGCTTGGGATGTTCGCCATGGCGATGATCTCACCTGTGTTCACATCCATAACGATACTCGTCATGGCTGAGGCATCGTATTCTTCCTGGGCTGTCGCCAGGGCAGACTCGACATAATACTGAATGGTCGAGTCGACCGTCAGGTGCACATTCTGTCCCTGTGAGGCCGGGATGGATTCCTGGATCGACTGCGGGATCGCATTGCCCAGTTTGTCATATTCCACGACCAGTTTACCTGGCGTGCCAGCGAGCACATCTTCAAACTGCAGCTCAATGCCGGCAAGCCCCTGGTTATCCAGCCCGCAGAAGCCAAGCACATGACAGGCTTCTTCATTATTTGGATATTCCCGACTGTACTCTGTCGTAAAACCAATGCCGAGGTAGTCTTTTTCCTGTAATTTTTCTGCGTCTTCTTTTTCACACTGGCGTTTCAACCAGGCAAAGTCACTTGTACTGTCATCGATGATCTTATTGACTTCAGACTTTGTCATGTGAAGGCACTTGACAATGTCATTGACGATCTCATCTCTGCTCTCTGAATCACGGATCACCGATGGTGTGATATAAACCGACATCTTTTCCACACTGATCGCCAGCGCTTCGTTGTTACGGTCGTAGATGATACCGCGGTTCGGGGTGATTTCTACATTCTGCAAGCGGTTGTTCAGCGATTCATCGCTGTATTTTTCACTTGCCAGGACTTGCACATAGAAAAGCTTGCCAACGATGGCCAGCGCCACAATGGCAGCAAGCCCTAAGATCATGAGCATACGTGCTTTTCTTCGCTCCATTGATACTACAACTCCTTACTGAGTGTCAGCTGCTGACTGAGACTGTGGAGTGGTCGGCGTATAAACGATCACATTCTCAGCATCCTGCATGCCGAGATCCTCTTCAGCCTTTTCTTTGACCACGCTGCGATTGCTGAGAGCTGCGCTCTGCTGTTTCAGCGCCTCGTTATTCGCATTGATCTCATCCAGAGTCTGCTGTTTTTCATTGACTGCAAGCCCCATATCCTGAATGATCCCATACTGTCCGACACACAAAAGCCCCAGGATGAAAGCGATCATGATAGCACGGAACGTCGACAGGCGTGGTTTTTTCTTTTCAAATTTTCTGCGCAGGACACGCTCGTTCTGTTTCTTTGCGATCGCCCGCCGCTTCGAGTTCGTGCTAAACATGACATTCGCCGCCTCATTATGTTCTTCTAACGACGCCGTATATGGGTCGTATGTTTGCTTTCTTGCTGCTCCCATGATATCCATCCCCAAAAACTCTTCTATATCCTACTTCTTTTATAAGCAGGGATTCGTTCTACGATACGGAGTTTGGCACTCCCTGCCCGTGAGTTTTGTGCCAGCTCTTCTTTTGTAGCCATGACCGGCTTTCTCGTGATGATCTTGACCGTTGCTTCTTTATCACATTGACAGATCGGCAGTTCTGGCGGACAGATACAGTCACTCGCAAGATATTTAAAATGCTGCTTGACGATACGATCCTCCAGAGAATGAAAGGTAATGACCGCCATACGACCACCGATCTTCAAGCGCGCGACCGCCTCATCGATCACATTCTCGAGCACATCCAGCTCATGATTGACTTCGATGCGGATCGCCTGGAAACTTCGTTTTGCGACATGGGAGCCTTTTTCGCGAGCACCTTTTGGCACCGCACGTTCGATACAGTCGACCAATTGAAAGGTTGTTTCGATCAGCGCCTGCTGACGGCGTTCAACGATGATCCTGGCGATCCGGCGAGACCATTTTTCTTCGCCGAATTCTCGCAGCACATGTTCCAAAGCATCTTCATCATACGAATTGACCACGGTATAGGCAGTAAGCGCAGCTTCTCTGTCCATCCGCATATCAAGCGGTGCATCATGCATATAGCTGAAGCCACGGCTTGCATCATCGATCTGTGGAGAAGACACGCCGATATCGATCAGAATGCCATCTACACCTTCCGGCGCATTTTCGTCAATGATCTTCGGCATGTTCACAAAGTTCGAATGAAAAAATGTCACTTGCTCGCCGTATGGTGCGAGCCGCGCTTTCGCGGCCGCCAGGGCGTTGAGGTCCTGGTCGATGGCGAGTAATCGGCCTTTCGCCCCGATGGCTTTAAGGATGCCGCTCGAATGACCACCGCCGCCAACAGTCCCATCCACATAGGTCCCGCCGGCTTTCAGCGCCAAACCTTCGAGCACTTCCTCATAAAGCACCGGTATGTGTTGAAATTCCATCTAAAGCACCACCCTTATATGCCCAAAAATCCTGCGAGGTCCTCAAAGGACTCTTCTTCTTCCACAGCACGCTGCGCAGCCCAACGCTCTTCGCTCCAAAGCTCAAAGGTATTGGACTCGCCAACGATATAGACGTCCTTTTCGATCCCCGCATATTCCATCAAAGCCGGCGGGATCGACAAACGACCCTGTTTGTCAAGATCCTCCACGCTGGCACTGGCATAAAAAAGGCGCTTAAAACGACGCACTTTCAGGTCGCTGGATGGTTTCGTATCGATCTTTTCACATATCAACGCCCATTCATCCATTGGGTACACAGTGAGACACCCATCAAGACCTTTTGCAATGACACATTTATTGTTGAGATCTTCACGGAATTTTGCAGGAATCGTGAGTCGACATTTATTGTCAATGGAATGTTTGTATTCTCCCAAAAACACAATCTGTCAACCCCTTTCTTCCTCAATGCCCCTTTTTGTCCCTTACTCCTCCACTTTACACTAAAAATCCTGCGATTTCTACCCCATCTTTCCCCAG
>CAUDRX010000106.1 GCA_958451915.1 uncultured Peptococcaceae bacterium | reverse complement strand
CGATCACACTTGCCATTGGTATCTTGCTCAGCCTTTTTACGGCTATCACATTCACACGCTTTATCCTGCGCAATCTTGTCCAGGGCGGCGTGATCAAGACTCCAAGATTTTATGGTATTAAACGACAGGAGGGACAACAATGAATTTCGATTTTATAGGAAAGAGAAAATTTGCATATGTCCTTTCTTGCGTGATCATTATTGCTGGGATTATTTCTCTTTTTGTGCAGGGGCTGAATTTCGGCGTTGACTTCACCGGCGGGTCGGTCTATCAGATTCAGTTCGAAGAAAAAATGGATATCGCTGAATTGCGCAGTGATCTTGGTGATATCGGTTACGATGGAGCACAGCTTCAGGAAATGGACAATAATACTTTCCAGCTGCGTACTGAGTTTATGGATCAGACAGCGCAGGATGCGTTTGTTTCAGAATTGACCGATGCGGTTGGCACACCTTTCGAAGTGCTCCAGGTTAATGCTGTTGGTCCTTCCATCGGACAGGAGATCCTGCTCTCAGGTGTGTTGGCATTGGTCATAGCTATTGTTCTGATGATCGTGTACATCACAGTCCGTTTCCAGTGGCGTTTTGCTCTGGCGGGCAATATCGCTCTTTTCCATGATATCCTGATCACTATTGGGATATTTTCGATCTTTCAGTTGGAAGTGAACTCCAACTTTGTAGCTGCGATCCTGACGATCTTTGGGTATTCGATCAATGATACGATCGTTGTCTTTGACCGCATTCGTGAACGTCTGGGTGCGGTCAAGCGCGATGAGCTTGCACAGACTGTCAATTATGGCATTCAGTCAACTTTGCGCCGCTCATTGTTTACGTCTCTTACGACGCTGATCCCGATCGTTTCGGTTTTCTTCCTTGGCGGGGATACGACGAGACTTTTTGTGCTGGCGCTCATCATTGGGATCGTCAGCGGGACTTACTCATCCATCTTCGTTGCATCGCCATTGTGGTATGATTTTTCGATGAAAACGAAGAAAAAACGTTTCTGATATAGTATTTGAGCTACGGATCTCTTCGATAGATCTGTAGCTTTTTTTCTATAGATTTGCCTGTAATGGATATTGACGCGGCGCCGCACGCTTTGGTATCATGTAAAAATAGAGCCGATGAGAAAGAGGAGTAAGGCTTTGGCGCTAAACAGAGAGTGACACCGTGGCTGAGAGTGTCATTAGTCAAAGGGGCCTGAAGGTTGCTTTTGAGGCGGGGAAACCCCGGCTGATGA
Organism: uncultured Peptococcaceae bacterium; assembly: GCA_958451915.1. GTDB lineage: Bacteria > Bacillota > Peptococcia > Peptococcales > Peptococcaceae > UMGS1590. The sequence continues at coordinate 6,433 of CAUDRX010000106.1, read as the reverse complement.
CCGTTAAAAGATCCTGAGGGCCTTCGGGCTGAAAAAAGGTGGTACCGCGATTTATGTCGCCCTTTTATGGGGCGGCTTTTTTATTTTGTTGGAGGAGAATCACATGTCTATCGAAAACTTAGAAAAAAACTATGATTCATCCAAGGTTGAGAACCGTTGGTATGAATTCTGGGAAACCAATCAATTATTTGCACCGACTGATGATGATACGAAACCATCGTTCTCTATCGTTATCCCACCACCAAACGTTACTGGTAAGCTCCATATGGGGCATGCGATGGATGAGACCATGCAGGACATCCTGGTCCGCTACAAACGCTTAAAAGGTTTTAACACTCTTTGGGTGCCTGGGACGGACCATGCTGGCATCGCGACTCAGGCAAAGGTTGAGAACATGCTGCGTGATCAGGGGATCGAGCGTGAGGCTATCGGACGTGAAGCATTCATCGACCATTGCTGGGCCTGGAAGAAACAGTATGGTGACACCATCACCAGGCAGATCCGCAAACTGGGGGCATCCTGCGACTGGGAACGTGAACGTTTTACCATGGACGAAGGCTGCAGCAAAGCAGTACGCGAAGCCTTTGTTTCGCTTTATGAGCAAGGATTGATCTACCAGGGCAATTATATTGTGAACTGGTGTCCACATTGCCAGACTACAATTTCTGATATCGAAGTTGAACATGAAGAAAACCAGGGCAAGCTCTATTATCTGAACTATCCGCTTGAGGATGGCAGTGGTAAACTGACGATCGCTACGACCCGTCCAGAGACGATGTTTGGCGATACCGCAGTTGCTGTACATCCTGAAGATGAACGTTTCAAAGACTTTATCGGAAAGAATGTGATCCTGCCGATCGTGAACAAGCCGATCCCTGTCATTGCCGATGAGTACGTTGAACGTGAGTTTGGTACGGGTTGCGTGAAGATCACCCCTTCCCATGATGTCAACGACTTTGAGATGGGCCAGCGCCATGATCTGCCCCATGTTGTTGTCATTGACCAGTATGGTAAGATGAATGAGAATGCTGGCAAGTACAATGGCATGGATCGTTTCGAATGCCGCAGACAGGTCATCGAGGACCTCAAGGGGACCGAATACTTTGATCATGAAGAAGATTACACCAATGCTGTCGGTCATTGCTATCGCTGCCACACGGCCATTGAACCACGTGTCAGCAAGCAGTGGTTCGTTCGCATGGAGCCATTGGCTAAACCAGCGCTTGAAGCCGTTAAGAATGGAGACATCCGTTTTGTACCAGATCGTTTCGAGAAGATTTATACAGGCTGGCTGGAAAACATCCGTGACTGGTGCATTTCCCGTCAGCTGTGGTGGGGCCACCGCATCCCAGTCTGGTATTGCCAGGATTGTGGTGAGATCATTTGCACACGGGAAGATCCGACCGTCTGCCCTAAGTGTGGCTCTGCACATCTTGAACAGGACCCAGACGTACTCGACACCTGGTTTAGTTCTGGTCTCTGGCCATTTGAAGTAATGGGCTGGCCAGATCTTGATGCGGAAGATCTGAAGCGTTTCTATCCAACGGATGTGCTCGTTACCGGTCGTGACATTATCTTTTTCTGGGTCGCCCGTATGATCTTCGATGCTTTTAAGATGACAGATCAGCGTCCGTTTAAGGATGTTTTGATCCATGGGCTTGTACTCGACCAACATGGGCAAAAGATGAGCAAGTCTAAAGGCAATGGTATCGATCCGTTGGAGGAGATTGAAAAATATGGTGCCGATGCGCTGCGCATGACATTGATCACAGGGGTGACCCCGGGTAATGATGTGCGTTATCGTTCAGAGAAGATCGAGGCTTCCCGTAATTTTACAAATAAACTTTGGAATGCTGCACGTTTTGTGCTCATGAACCTGGAAGGCTTCTCAGGCACGTTGGAGGCGCTGCCACCTGCCAGTGATGATGCCATTGACCAGTGGATCATTACCCGTTTCTATGAAGTTGCCGAAAAGATGGGCGCGGAGCTTGAAAACTACGACTACGGCGAGGCAGCAAAGACCATCCGCGATTTTATCTGGAATGAATTTTGTGACTGGTATATCGAACTTGTTAAACCACGTCTTTATGGCCGCATCAGTGAAGAGAGTAAGGAACAGGCGCAGGCTGTTGCAGCCTGGGTGCTGAGAGAGACTTGCGTGCTCCTGCATCCGATCATGCCTTTTATCACCGAAGAAATCTGGCAGCATCTGCCACATGAAGGTCAGTCGATCATCATCGCGAAATGGCCTGAAAATACCGGGAATATCCGTTATCAGAGCGCCTATGAGGCGATCGAGTTCTTTATGGATCTTGTAAAAGGCATCCGTTCTATGCGCCATGACATGGGAATTCCGACTGGTAAAAAATCCGCACTGCAGATCCATTGTCATGATGAAATGCAAAAGACCGTCATCGAGAATTATGATGTGCAGCTGAAGACATTGGCCTATGCAGAAGAGATTGCGCTGCTGGATGATGTTGCAGCTGCTGAAAAACAGTCGGTCAGCACCGTTGTTCATGGTGCAGAAGTCGTTTTGCCGCTGAAGGGTGTGCTGGATATCGGCGATGAGCTGACGCGCCTTGATAAAGAGATCGCTCGTCTGAACGGTGAAGTACAGCGTGCTGAAAAGAAACTTGCGAACGAAGGTTTCGTGAAAAAAGCACCTGCGGCTGTTGTTGAAGCAGAGAAGGAGAAAGTTTCTAACTATAGATTAGATCTCGAAACCGTTCAAAAACGTCGTGATTTTCTGGCGAACCTGGATCGTTGAACTTAAACATGCGGATATTAGATTGAAGTGAGGTGTTTACATGTTTGGACTTAGTATGGGTGAAATCCTCATCATCCTTGTGGTTGTTGTGGTTCTCTTTGGTTCCTCCAGACTCGCTGGTCTGGGTAAATCTGCTGGCAAATCGGTGCGTGAGTTCAAAGAAGAGCTGCATAAAGACGATGAAAAACCGGCTGAACCTTCCGATAAAGAAGCCGCTGATGAAGAAAAGAAGTAAGAGAAGGGCGATAGCATGGGATTGAGTTTCGGAGAGATCATCGTTATCATCCTGGTTGCATTTCTGGTGCTGGGGCCGGATAAGCTGCCAGAAGCAGGACGGGCTCTTGGCAAAACCGTGAACAGTTTTAAAAAAGCCTTGAACAATACCAATTTGGATCTAAAAGAAGAAGTCGATGCCATCAAGAAAGAGGCTGGCATCTCAGAGGTCGAAGCCTTTTCGAAACAGGCAAAGGAAAAAGAGGCTGCGTTCAAAAATGAATTGTTAGATCTCAGAAAAGAGATCAAGCTTGACGAAAAAGACACAGACAGTAAGTGAGAGAAAGGAGAAAGGATATGTCAGACCAGCGTGAACAGCCGCTCTCAGAGCATCTGAAAGCGTTGCGCGGCGTTTTCCTCGTTTCTATCATCGCTGTCCTTGCTGCTTCGGTACTCTGCTATGCTTTCCTGCGTGAGCCGATCATGGATATGGTCATCGCTCCGGTGAAAGAATATGGGATTGAGTTGAAGTTTACGAGCGTTGCCGAAGCGTTCATGGCTTATATGAAGATCTCTATCCTTGCAGGGGTCATCTGTGCCAGTCCGATCGTGCTCTGGCAGGTGCTCAAGTTTATCCTTCCAGGTTTGTACCGCAATGAAAAGCGTGCTTTTTTGACGGTCCTGTTTTGGTTGTTTGTACTGTTCCTGGCCGGGATCGCTTTTGCATATTTTGTTGTATTGAAGTTTTCGCTGCGTGTCCTTTTGTTTGATTTCAGCGGCGAGTTCGATCCATTTATTACCGTCGCGAATTATCTCAGTTTTGTCTGGAAATTCCTGATCCCGTTTGGGATCGTGTTTGAGATCCCGCTGCTGGTGTTCTTTTTGACCAAGATGGGGCTTGTCACTCCCGAAATGCTGGTGAGATATCGCCGTTGGGTGATATTGTTGATTGTGGTTGCTGCAGGCGTATTCAGCCCGCCGGATGTTGTCAGTCAGGTGCTTTTGGCAGTGCCGATGTATGTATTGTTTGAGATCAGTATTCTTATCTCGCGTCGAGTCTTCCGGGCACGTATGAAGAGATTGCAGCGTGAAGACGAATCAGAGAGGTGATTGATATGTTGAATACGGTGCTTTATGCATCCGATTTTATGGACAAAGATGTATTGAACCTTGATAATGGAGATCTTGTGGGCCGCATCACAGGCATGCTGATGGCGACGTCACCACTTCGCGTGGTCGCATTCGCTTACCGCATGGAGGATGAAGAAAAGGCGCGTCTTGCATTTTGCGATCTGTCGCTGGTAACAGATGTTGATCAGCAGGTCGTAGTGATCTCAGGCAGTCAGGCGTATCTTCCAGGCGATGTCAAGAGTGTGCTGGGGTTGTCTTGTCTGGATGCTTCCGGCAAGCTCCTCGGAAAGATCAGAGATTGTGCCTGGACACGCGCTGATGGGCATGTGACTGAATTGATCGTCTCTGGACAGACCGGCAGTTATGGTGTTGCAGTTTCTGATGTCGGAAAACTCGGGAGCGGTGCCGTCATTCTTAATGTGGCGGAAGAGAATATGCACAAGAGCGGTTATCAGCGTGCACAGAACGCCTCTGAGAATAGCGAAGATATGGAAGAGATGATGCGTGGTTTGATCCGTCGAGTCGGCGCAACGCTTTCCGAAGCGGGACAGAAGGTTGGTGAACGTGTCAAGCAGATTGATACAGAAGAGCTTAACCGCGATATCAATCGCTTTACCGAGCGTGTCGGCAAGGAGATCCGTAATGTGATCGATAATATCTCTGAGCAGTCGAAATCTTCTAAGTATGCAAACATGCAATCTGAGATCATCAGTGTGCTTCGTGATCTTGATGGTTTCACGGTCTCTTCACCGATCTATGACAGAGAGGGCGAATTGATCATCTTGCCAGGGTATGCCATCGATGAGAACGTGGTACGTCGTGTGATAGAATCGGATAAACTGGCTGAGCTTTATCGTGTTGCAGTCTCGATCAAGACGCAGGAAGGAAGAGAAGAGCATGAGTGACCGATTCAGATTGGATGAAGCACAGGAAGGACAGCTTTACGAGATCGTTGCGATCAATGACGAGAAGGTGTCTCATGCGACGGGGGCTTATCAGGGAATGAGCGTGGTTGTTCTCAAAAAAGCATTGCAGAGCATTGTGCAGTTTGGCTATTCTCAGATTGAGATCGAACGCGATATGTTGCGCCAGATCGTTGTTCAAACGATCTGACGCTGAAAGATAGATGTTGAACCGGCCTGTGGCGGAACGTGTGAAAATGACGCGTGCTGTCACAGGCCGTTTTTTTATGAGACCGTGACAAAAAGAAGTTGTTTTCCAGGAATTTTTCTTTTGTGGTCAGAAAATGGCTACTCGTAAATATCCTATATTGCTACAATAAAATTGTCTTTTGGAAAAACAATTTTTTGGAGGCTAATAATAATGAGTGAAATGAATTACGATCTGATCATTTTAGGCGGTGGCCCTGCTGGCCTTGCAGCAGGTATCTATGGCGGTCGTGCACGTCTGAACACCCTTATCATTGAAAAAGGGACCATCGGCGGCCGTGCTGAAACGACCCGTGAAATTGTTAACTATCCAGGATTTCTGTCTACGACTGGTCCTGAACTGACCGATACGATGCGTCAGCATGCTGAAAAATTTGGCTGCACCATCGTTAAGGAAACCCCAAAAGAAGTGATTCTTGAGGGCGAGACCAAGACCATCAAGACTCGTAAAAATACCTACACCGCACCAGCTGTCATTCTTGCGACTGGTACGAGCGCACGTATCCTCGGCATCCCTGGTGAAAAAGAACTTGCTGGCATGGGTGTCGCTTATTGCGCGACCTGCGATGCTGAATTCTTCCAGGATCAGCGTGTATGTGTTATCGGCAGCGGCGACCAGGCGATCGAAGAAAGTATGTTCATTGCTAAGTTCGCCAGCGAAGTGACCATCATCGTTCTGCATGATGAAGGTGTTCTTGACTGCAACAAAGTGGCTGCAGAAAAGGCCTTCGCTCATCCTAAACTCAAATTCGTCTGGAACTCTTCCCCAGCAGCTATCCTCGGTGAAGATGAAGTCACCGGTCTGCAGGTCAAGAATTCCAAGACCGGGGAACTCACTGACATTCCTTGCGAAGGCGTCTTCTTCTTTGTTGGGCAGGTACCAGAAACCAAGGGCCTGACTGATACTGGCCTGGAATTTGATGGCCGTGGCTATATTCCAACCAATGATCGTATGGAAACCAACCTTGAAGGTGTTTATGCAGTCGGCGATGTTCGCGAAAAATATCTCCGTCAGGTCGTCACTTCCTGCGCAGATGGTGCTATCGCAGCAACTGCTGCAGAGCGCTATATCGAAGAGCTCAAGGACTTCAATACCCGTGTTCTCGGCTCTGAAAAGCCAGTCTTGCTCGCCTTCTGGAGCCAGGAATTT
>CAUDRX010000105.1 GCA_958451915.1 uncultured Peptococcaceae bacterium | reverse complement strand
TAGATCGTGGCGATCTGACGGCCGGCACCGCGCGGCGCCCAGATGGTGCCGAGACTGCCCCAGCTGATGGTCATCGTATTGTAGTCTTCCGGTGTACCAGCAGTGACCAGGGCCCAGTGGTCATCGAAGAGTTTGAATATGTCGGTGTTGAAGTCTTTGATGGTTTCCATGATAATGCCTCCTGAAATGATATGATCATGCCTGCGCATTCAACGCATGAGCAGGCTTTCTAAACGGATGATGAGCCGCTGCGGCAAGATCTTTGCGACGATTCGGATGAGACCAGCCATGCGGCAGTTGGTCGAAACATCACGGCCGCGGGCAGCGTCGCGAATAGCAGCGCGGGCAACATCACCAGGCTTTTCAAAAAACAGCAGCTTGAAAAGGTTCGGTTTTTCCCCGGCGCGCTCGAAAAAAGCCGTATGCATCGGATTTGGGCAAACGGCGATCACACGCACGCCGCGCTTGCGCTGTTCAGCAGCGAGCGCCCGCGCAAAAGAGAGCACGAAAGCCTTCGTCGCTGCGTATACAGCAAAACCTGGCTGCGGCAGGAAAGCCGCCACCGATGCGACCTCATAGATCACGCCGCCTCGTGTCATGCAGGGCAGCACGTGCTGTGTGACATCGACGAGGGCAGTGCAGTTAAGATCCACCATCCCTGCCTGTTCGGCGGTATCGATGGCCGCAACAGGACCGATCTTGCCATAACCGGCAGCGTTCACCAGCGCCTCGACCTGGGGCCGTTCTACGGCGAGCGCAGCAAAGAGCGGCTCTCGTGCCGACGGCTCTGACAGATCGATGGCAAAGCAGCGCGCCGGCCATGGCAGCGCCTGCGCAGTACGTGCCAGCGCCTCCCCGTGCCGGGCCACGAGCCAGACAGCGTCAAAATCAGCCCCCTGGGCGGCCCATTCTTCCAAAAAGGCGCGCCCCAGACCTGAGGTCGCACCTGTAACAATGGCGATATTCATTGTCGCTCGCTCCCGCCATTCCTGAGATGCTGGGTCGCTTGCATCTCGGCGATCTCCTTGCGGAAGAGCAGCTGCGTGCCCTTATAGACGAGCGGCAGCCCTGCCACCGTGGCCAGCCCTAGCGCCAGCACCGGTGCGCCGATGAGTGCAGTGACACCACTGACAATGCCGACCGTTGCAAGACCCAAAGGCAGTGAGAGTGCCGCAAAAGCTTTGCCGACACGGGCTGCCCTGTCATTGCGCTTACCAAGAAAAGACAGGAAAGCCGTGATAGAGATACTGTTCAGGGCCAGCATCACGCTGTAGATGACAGAAACAGGCCAGTGTTTTTTCTCACGCACAACAACTTTGGCAGCATGACCGGCAATGAGCAGATGCAGCGCGCCGCAAACGATCGTCAGCAGCGCTTCCCGCTTGTTGAACATCGTGAAAAAGCCCTGCATGCCCTTCTGTTTTGGTGCCTCCCAGGGACCTGGACTGCCATCTTTGTGAACGATGAAAGCCTCTTTTCCCATCTCTGCGATCGGTGTGTCAGAAAGCGAATCGGAATAGACCTGCTCTACCTCCGCCGGGTCAAAGCCCGCCTCCTTGAAGCGCCGTACTTTTTCAGCGCCGTAGCAGTTCGGCCCGATGAAGCGGCCCGTGTGCCTGTCAACATCGCTGGCAATGATGTACTTGAGCCCCAGGCGCTCACAGAGCGGACGCACGATAAAATCCGGTGAGGCCGAGATGATCACATCGTCCTGGCGCGCCTGTCCTGGATAGTAACGCATGAGACGATGCGCATGACTGTCCCAGAAATCAGCGAGTGCCGCATCGATATCCGGCACCGCCGCGAACATGCCGAAATATTTTTCCTTAAAACGCGTTTTGTCGATCTTTCCCGCCATATAAGCTGCCACAGCCGCCAGTTGGCGCGGCACATAAAGCAGGGTCTTTGGATAATGCCTGTAGCAGTAGATGACAAAATCCCGGGTGCTGTCACCATCGTAGATGGTATCATCAAAATCATAGATATTCATAAGCGCTCCTTTCTAAACCTGCGCGTTCAAGACAGCGATCTCTTCTTCAGTGAGCAGCCGCCATTCGCCCTGTGCCAGACCTTCGTCCAGAAGCAGACTGCCGAAAGCGCTGCGCGTGAGCACAGTGACGACACCCCCCAGCGCATGAAACATACGCTTTACCTGGTGGAACTTGCCTTCCCGAAGCACAAGACGGGCGCGTCCCTCTGCAAGGATCGTCAGTGCCGCCGGTGCCGTCGTGAAATCCCCCAGGTCGATGCCGGCCGCACAGCGTGCGACAGCATCCGGCACCAGCGACCCTTCATAAGTGATCTCGTAAACTTTCTCCACATGCCGCTTGGGCGAGAGCAACCGGTGTGCCAGTGCACCGTCGTTCGTCAGAAGGAGCAGTCCCGTGGTATCCTTGTCAAGCCGCCCCACCGGCATCACCTGCATACGCGCAAAACGTTCCGGCAGAAGGTCCATGACCGTCTCATCCCGCGCATCCCGTGCTGCCGTGATGACCCCGGCAGGTTTGTTGAGCATGAGCCAGACTGTCGGCGCATATACCAGCACTTCACCATCCAGCGTCACCACACTGGACGGCGTGACCTTCGCCGCGCCCTGCTTCACCCGCACCCCGTCAACACAGACTTCCTGCCGGCTCAGGAGACGACCGATCTCCTTGCGCGAGCCAAAGCCAAGGTCGTGGAGATATTTATCCAGGCGCATCGCCACACCTCCCTAAAAAAGATGGGAGCAGCAAAGGCTCCCAAAGGATCTTCATGCATGCCGCGCCGCATCGAGCAGTGGCTGATCGACACAAACACGCACTTTTTCGATATGTCGCTTGACGACTTCCTCGACTGTGATCGTGAAAGGCCCAAAACCGACCGATTCGCCCTGGCTGGCAAGATGGTCGAGCAGGTCCACGACCCAGCCGCCCAGAGAGGATGCGTCAATATCATCTTCATAGTCTTCAAAATCCAGTCCAAAAAACTCAAAGAAATCGTCGACATCCATGTTCGCATCCACAAGGTATACCGACGGTTCGATCACCCGTATCGGCGGCGCCGCTACCTCGTCGTGCTCATCCCAGATGTCGCCGACCAGCTCTTCGATGATGTCTTCAAGGGTCACGATACCCGCTGTTCCACCATATTCATCAACGATCACTGCCATGTGAGACTGATTGTGCTGCAGGCTCAGAAGCAGATGTGAAGCCTTTGTCTGGATAAAAACGAATGCCACTGGCTGCACCAGTGAGACATATTCCCGCAGCTCGCCATCAAGCATCGTGTTGAAAACATCCTTGAGATGCAGAATGCCAATGATGTTGTCGATGCTCTCATGATACACCGGCAAACGTGAATAGCCTGTGTCGGCAAAAACGTCCAGCACCTCCCGCACATCCATCTCATCATCGATGGCGACCACGCGCACGCGCGGCTGCAGGATGTCCTTGACCAAAAGCTCTTCGAAATTGATCGCCGAGCGGATCAGGTCACTCTCATGAGAGGCCATGCCGCCCTCCGCTTCATCCAGCATGTTCAGAAGTTCGTCTTCAACGTATTCGTCTTCATCATCTTCACGATCCCGCGCCGCGCGGTCAATGATGATATGGCCACTGCCAAAGATAAAGGTCAGCGGCTTAAAGAGCACCATCAATGCGCGAAGCGGCACCGCCACGCGGCAGAACACCCGATTCTCGTGCCGCTGAGCGATCATCCGCGGCAGGATCTCACCAACGATGAGGATCATCAAAAAGAGCGCCAGCACGCCAATGACCATCCCATGCAGGGTATAGTACTGCATGAAATAGACCATCCCCAGCATGATCGCCGCCAGATTAACGATCGTATCACCGATACTGATCGTCGTCAGCAAACGATCCGTCTCATCCAGCAAGTCAACAGCCACCGCCGCCTTGCGGTTGTCCTCGTCTTCAGCCCAATGCCGGAGCGTCACCGGACTGGCCAGCATATACGATGTTTCTGCCAGCGAAAAGAATGCCGAACAGAGGACCAATAGAAAAATACCTACGCTATACATGACACCGATCATGTCCTGCGCCTCCGTTCCGCTCGATCAGTTGCGCCGCCCCTGTGTCAGTGGACAGGTTTCATGAGACTGACGGTTGTCAGTCAGCAGCTCATCCAGAGTAATACTGTTCAGGTAGTTGCTGATCAATTCATCCAGCCCCTTCCATACTGGCAGCGTCTGGCAGACGTCCTTGTGACGGCAAGGGTTCTCTTCCGTCTCCAGACACGCCACTGGCGCCAGTGAACCTTCCATGGTGCGGATGATCTCGCCCACACTCACGTCAGACGGAGAACAGTTCAGCTGATAGCCGCCGTTGTTGCCTCGGAAACTCGTCACATAGCCTGCCTTGAGCAGCGGCGTCATGATCTGTTCCAGGTATTTGATCGTGATGTTCTGGCGCTGAGAGATCTCGCGCAGCGGAATGTGTTTATCCACGCTATAGGTTGCCAGGTCGATCATCACACGCAGCCCATAGCGTCCTTTTGTAGAAATCTTCATGGTCATCACCTCTGAATAAACATCTTTGGTCATATTATACCACATCACTGTAGTAAATGGGGGGATAATCCCTCAGCGTTATAGAAATTCTCCCGGGAAAAATTTTCCCAGCCTTGCACCCTTTTTGTCAAATCGTTATAATGAAAGACGATCTGATATTTAGGAGGGTCTTTCATGAGTGGCAAAGCCTATCTTCTTACCCAACGTCGTCTCACCGACGACCATTACCTGGCGATCGCTCTGCGCGAAGCCCGGGACATGCACAAGCCGCCGATCACCATGACCAATTTCTGGAAGCACGCCCAGAACCATGAAGACATCGAAGCGCCTCTTGCCGACATCCTCGAATGGCTCGACAGAGAAGCCGAGATCGGTGATTACGTCGTACTCGAAGGCGACGCCCGCTGTGTCAAAGCCGTTGCTGCCCACGCTAAGGAACACCGTCTCATTCCTGTGCAGGCCATCTGGGAACCAGAAGCCGCTATCCGCGATCTTTGATCCTGCGCTGTGCATGGAACAACCAGCAACTGCGAAAAAATTTGTAAAGAGCAGGAAAAATCAGTTGACATTATCCAAAGAGGCCGCTATAATATATCTTGCAGTTGCGAAATGGACCGTTAGCTCAGCTGGTAGAGCACGCGACTCTTAATCGTGTTGTCCAGGGTTCGATCCCCTGACGGTCCATGCAAAAGGGAATCCATGGCGGATTCCCTTTTTATTTTGTCCTCAGGAGGGGAAAACATGGACATCAATCAAGTTGAAAACTATATCCTTAACAGCGGCATCGATGAGGTTCTCTCCAACGAAAATCTCGTGACCTATGCCCGCGAACAGCTCAACGCTTTCCAAAAACTCATGGCCTACTATCGCTGCGCCATGATGGAAGTCGAGACCAAGTTCAATGTCATCAACGAAGATTTTTCTGTACAGTACGAGCGCAATCCCATCGAGAGCATCAAAGCCCGCCTCAAAGAACCGGCCAGCATCCACGAAAAACTCACACGCCGCGGCCTGTCTTTCAGTGTTGAATCCATCGAAGCCAATCTCTTCGACGTCGCCGGCGTGCGCGTGATCTGTTCCTTCGTTGATGACGTGTATCGCATCGCCGACGCCCTCATCCGTCAGGATGACATCCGGCTCATCGAGCGCAAGGATTACATCGCGCATCCGAAAGACAACGGCTATCGCAGCCTCCATCTTATCGTCGCTGTGCCGATCTTCCTCACCAATGAGAAAAAAATGATGAATGTAGAGATCCAGCTGCGCACCATTGCCATGGATTTCTGGGCCTCCCTGGAACATCAGCTGCGCTATAAAAAAGACTATGTGCTCACCGACCAGATGTCGCTCGACCTCAAAGCCTGCGCCGAAGTCAGCACCCGTCTCGATATGCTCATGAACGACCTCTGCAACAAGATCCACAGCGATCAGTGCATAACGCCGAAGGACAGCGAATAAACGCGATAAGGCCCCGGGAACATTGATATGTTCCCGGGGCCTTTCTTTATGCCTGTGTCAGCGTATGCGCAACGGCATTCTGCCAGCCGTCATAGTTCTTTTTGCGGGTCGCTTCGTCCATCTCAGGCGAGTAGACACGCGCCAGCCTGTGGGCAGCACGCAGCTCCTCCTCGTCTTTCCAGAATCCCGCCGTGAGCCCTGCCAGCAGAGCCGCACCGAGGGCTGTGCTCTCGACGTTTTCCGGCAGCTCCACAGGTCGGTCCAGGATGTCTGCCTGGAACTGCATGAGAAAACCGTTCTGCGATGCACCGCCGTCAACGCGCAGGCTCGCCATATCGACACCTGTGTCTGCCTCCATAGCCTCCAGCACATCACGCGTCTGATAGGCAATGGCCTCCAAAGCTGCACGGATGATGTGCGAACGCCCAGTGCCACGGGTCAGACCCTGGATGGTACCGCGGGCGTACATGTCCCAATACGGTGCACCAAGGCCGACAAAAGCCGGCACAAGATAGACGCCGTCGTTACTCTCAAGCTTTTCTGCAAAGAACTCACTGTCCGAAGATTCTTCGATGAAACGCATCTCATCACGCAGCCACTGGATCACGGCGCCGCCAACAAAGATCGAACCTTCCAGCGCGTAATCCGGCGCCACATCGTGACCGGCAGCGATCGTTGTGACCAGCCCATGGCCGCTCTTGGTCGCAGTCTTGCCGATGTTCATGAGCAGGAAGCAGCCGGTGCCATAGGTATTCTTGGCTTCGCCCTTTTCCCAGCACATCTGGCCATAGAGGGCTGCCTGCTGGTCACCGGCGATCCCCAGGACCGGCACCTCGACATGCCTGGAACCGAGTACCGCCGTCCCATAGCGGTAACCGGACGGATGGACTTCCGGCAGCATGGCGCGTGGGATGTTCAGGTAATCCAGAAGCTCCTGGTCCCACTGAAGGGTATTGATATTAAAGAGCATCGTGCGGGAGGCGTTGGTATAGTCCTTTGCATGCACGCGCCCTTCTGTCAGTTTCCAGAGGATCCAGGTGTCAACAGTACCAAAGAGCAGTTCCCCAGCCCTGGCACGGCTGCGGGCCGGATCCACACGATCAAGGATCCAGGCCAGTTTGGTGGCGGAAAAATAAGCGTCGATGACCAGGCCTGTCTTTGCCAGGATCTTCTCTTCCCAGCCGTCGGCCTTGATACGCTCGCATTCTTCGGCGGTGCGGCGGCATTGCCAGACAATGGCATTATACACCGGTTTACCGGTGGCGCGTTCCCAAACGATCGTGGTCTCGCGCTGATTGGTGATGCCGATCGCCTCGACATCTTCCGGATGGATGCTCTTGATCGCCAGAAGCTCCTGCAGCACACCATAGGTCGAAGCCCAGAGCTCCATAGCATCTTCTTCGACCCAGCCAGGCTCCGGATAGTACTGGCTGAACGCCTGCTGACGCATACCGGCGATCTGCTGCGCATGGTCGAAAGCGATCGCGCGCGTGCTCGTGGTACCGATATCCAATGCGACGATATAACTCATGATCTAGTCCCCTTCACACAGATATTTCATAACGATAACATGCTTTCATTATACCAAATGCAGACAGCATCTGGGCAAAAAAATGAGGCCTGGCGAAAATCGCCAGGCCTCACACGATTTTTCTATTGTCTTACAAAGGCAGGGATCAGTAGATGGTGCCGACGTTTTCACCGCCGCTGGTGCCAGTGCCCCAGCTGCCGCCACTCGTGCCTCCGCCGGTGCCAGTGCCCCAGCTGCCGCCACTCGTGCCTCCGCCGGTGCCAGTGCCCCAG
>CAUDRX010000104.1 GCA_958451915.1 uncultured Peptococcaceae bacterium | reverse complement strand
GGCGGCGTTGGGAAATCCAGCTTCTCCTCTGTCCTTGCGATGGCTCTTAAAAAACGCGGTTTTGAAGTCGGCCTTCTGGATGCCGATATCACCGGGCCAAGTATTCCGAAGCTTTTCGGTGTCAACGAACAGCCTGCGATGGGCGAATATGGCATTGATCCCATCGTCAGCAAAACGGGCATCAAGCTCATGAGCATGAATTTTCTCCTGCCACATGACGATGATCCCGTCGTATGGCGCGGCGCGCTGATCACCGGTGTCGTCCAGCAGTTCATCACCGATGTTTGCTGGGGCGATCTTGATTATCTTGTTGTTGACCTGCCGCCAGGAACTGGCGATGTGCCGCTGACCATCATGCAGAGCATGAAAGTTGGCGGGGTGCTCATGGTCACGACCCCTCAGGGACTTTCCAATATGGTCGTGCGCAAAGGTCTCAAGATGATTGATCTGATGAATGTGCCCGCTCTTGGTATTGCGGAGAACATGAGCTATCTGCGCTGTGGCAAGTGCGGTGAACGCATCAACCTCTTTGGCGAGAGCCATGTCCAGGAAACATGTGACGCGTTCCAGGTGCCGCTCATTGGTCAGTTCCCGCTCGATCCGCACCTTGCAGAGATGGGGGATGCTGGTGAGATCGAATCGTACGATGGCGAAGTCCTTGCCCTGCTCACCGAAAACCTTGACAATCTGCTCAAAGGCCTTGGCGAAGGGCTGGCAGAATAAGAATTGACAGATCGTATGACGGTCCACGTTTCGGCGTGGGCCGTTTTTTGTTTTCTTATCAGACCTTACAAATCTGACGCGCTGAAGTTTGGCGTAAAAACGTCTTGTCGTATTGTCATGCTTTTGTTACTATTATTTGGTAAGTAAAATGCGGCTGAGATGCGGCATTTTTATGGACACTGTTTATGATTGAACTCATTCAGAGGGGTATAGAATTATGTGTGGATTTGTAGGATATTTACCGGGCGAAGTGCCTCATGTATATGATGATGCAGCGGTCATTCAGGAGATGATGGATACGATCCGTCATCGCGGACCGGACAGCGGCGGCTATCATGTTGCTGAGCGTGCCGTGTTGGGTTTTCGCCGCCTGACGATCATTGACCTCAGCGATGCCGGCAATCAGCCGCTTTTTGACGAAACAGGCCGCTATACGCTGGTCTTCAATGGTGAAATTTATAATCATAAAGATATCCGCGCCGAGTTGGAAGAAAAAGGCTATCATTTCAAGAGCCATACAGACAGCGAGGTTCTGGTGCATGGTTACGCGGAATGGCGTGAAGGCATCTTAGACAAGGTGCGCGGGATGTTCGCTTTCGCTGTCTGGGACGAAAAAGAAAAGAGCCTGTTTCTGGCGCGTGATATGTTTGGGATCAAGCCGCTCTATTATGGGAAGGCTTCCAAGGATGGCACTTTCTTCTTTGGCTCTGAGATCAAGAGCTTTCTGCCGCATCCTTCTTTTGAGAAGGAAGTCAATAAGAACGCAGTCCTGCCATATCTGACTTTCCAGTATCCTGTGACCAACGAGACCTTTTTCAAGAACATCTATAAGCTGGAGCCAGGCACCTGGATGCGTGTGGAAGCTGATGGGCATATGACTCGCAAACGCTACTGGGATTTTGAGTTCGATGAGACCGATGAATCTTTGGAAAGCTATATCCAGCAGATCTCTGATGTGCTCAAGGATTCTGTGAAGGTGCATAAGATCGCTGATGTGCCGGTCGGCGCTTTTCTTTCCGGCGGTATTGACTCCAGCTACATCACGGCCCTGTTTAAGCCGGAAAATACCTTCTCTGTCGGTTTCGGCGACTATGAAGGCCGGTTCAACGAAACGGATCTTGCCCACCGACTCTCAGAGATCCTTGGCTTTAAGCACCACATTCGCCTGATCGGTGCCGATGACTTTTTTGGCGCGCTGCCGGATATCCAATATCATCTCGATGAACCGCAGTCGAACCTTTCGACGGTGCCGCTTTATTTTCTGACCAAGCTTGCCAGCGAGCATGTGACGGTAGTGCTCTCCGGTGAAGGTGCAGACGAGCTCTTCGGCGGCTATGAGAGTTATATGCGCACACCGCATCTGCAGATGTATGACCGCATGCTGCCGCACGGACTGCGCCGCGGTCTCTGCAAGGTGGCACGTCACCTGCCAAAGAACCGGCTCACCGATCTGATGGTGCGCGGTGGTCAGACGCCGGAGGAATACTTCATTGGCCAGGCCAAAGTTTTTCCGGAGAATGAAGCCCGTTCGATCCTGAAACCGGAATTTCGCAATGGCGTCGCTGTCAAAGCGCTGACAGCGCCAATCTATCAGAGTGTCAGAGACAAAGACGATGTCACCAAGATGATGACCATTGATATGCGTCTCTGGCTGCCAGGCGATATCCTGCTCAAGGCGGACAAGATGAGCTCTGCGCATTCCCTGGAGCTGCGTGTGCCGTTCCTTGACAGGGATGTGATGAAGGTCGCCGAAAAGATCCCGACCAAGTACCGCATCAAAGATGGGCTCAGCAAATATGCGCTGCGCAAGGCTGCTCTCGCTGAGCTGCCGGAAGAATGGGCGCGTCGTCCGAAGAACGGTTTCCCAGTGCCGATCCGCGATTGGCTGCGTCAGGAAAAATACTATGATTATGTCAAAGAGATCTTTGAATCGCCAGAAGCGGGCATCTTCTTTGATCAGGAAAAACTCATCGATTATCTCGATGAACACTATCAGGGCAAAGCCATGCGTCAGCGTTACATTTATACAGCGATGTCGCTGATCCTCTGGTACCGCGAATATTTTATCAAGCGTTGAGAAAACAGTTGTATGCGAATCCCCGGGTGAGCGCCTGGGGATTTTTTGCGCTTTTCTTGCGTGAGAGGTGTGTGATCGTGCAGCGGGGCAGAAGTGTAGCTTTGTTTTTCAGCAGGCCGGAAAACGCCTCATGCCTTTTTATGCTGCGTGCGGATCGGCGGCTGTACACGGTCTGTGCCTTGTCATCCCTGAGGGAATCTGTCATAATAAAGCGATGGAGGGTTTGAGATGAGTAAACATTACACATACCTCGTGCGCTGCGCCGACGGGAGTTATTACTGCGGTTATTCAACCGATCCTGTGGCGCGCACCGAGACGCACAACAGCGGCCGTGGTGCTAAATATACCCGCGCACGCCGTCCGGTGGCCCTCGTTTATACAGAATGCCATGTCACTAAAGAGGCTGCGATGCGCCGCGAATGGGCCATCAAGCAGATGAGCCATGCTGAAAAGGCTCTGATGGTGGCAGCGTATCAGGAACACAGAAAGGAAACATGATGAGTACCTTATTGATGATAGATGGAAACAGCATGGCAAACCGCGCCTACTATGGTGTGCCGCGCCTGACCAACGCCAGGGGCGTGCCGACAAACGCGGTTTTTGGCTTTATCAACACCCTGCAGTCGGTGATCGAGCGTTTCCGGCCGGATGAACTCTTTGTTGCCTTCGACATCTCCAAGAAGGTCTTTCGCCACGAGCGCTTTGCTGATTACAAGGGCACCCGCACAGGCATGCCGGAAGATCTTCTGACACAGATGCCTTTGATCAAGGAAGCCCTTGGCTATATGAACATTGAAACTTTTGGCATGGAGGGCTATGAAGCTGATGATATCATTGGGACGATGAGCCGTCGTCAGACCGGTCTCGGCGGTGAGAGCATCATCCTGAGCGGTGACCGCGATCTTTTTCAGCTCGTGGATGCCCACGTGACTGTCTGCTTCCCGAAGAGCAAGGGGCAGGAGATGGAGGTCGTGACGCCGGATTTTCTTGCTGAACAGTATGGGCTGACGCCGGAGATGGTGATCGAGATGAAAGGGCTCATGGGTGATAAGAGCGATAACATCCCGGGGGTCAATGGCGTCGGTGAAAAGACGGCAAAAAAGCTGCTGGATGATTATGGCACGGTCGAAAATCTCTATGACCATCTCGAAGATCTCAAGGGCAAAAAGCTCTATGACAAGCTCCTGGCAGGAAAAGAAGATGCATTGATGAGCAAAGAGCTGGCGACGATCAAATGTGATGTGCCGATCGATTTTGACGGGCTGGATTTTGCCTTTGACCAGCCAGATGTGGCAGCGTTGACGACGTTTTATAAAGAACTGGGGCTGACAAAGCTGCTGCGCAAGCTGGAAGCGGATTATGGGACAACGACGCTCGGTGAGGCGCCGGCGCCGGTAGCAGTGCCGGCAGGGATGGTCTGTGAGACATTCGAGACAGGTTTGAGCCTGTTGGGTGCGCTCACACCGGATCGTTATGTGATGATCGTTGATGTGGATGCTGATAAGAGCCCGGACCGTTTCTACTGGCGTGCCGGCGACAAGAACTATGCCCTGGCCCTGGAGACGCTGGACGATTGGCGCCAGGTGGTGGGCCAGCTCGCGGATCTTCTGACGGCGAAAGATACTTATATATATACTGACGACCTGAAAAAATTCGTGCACGCCCTGCTTCTGGCAGATGGCGTCACAGATCGTGTGGTCTGGGATCTGGCACTGAGTGATTATCTGCTGGAACCGGAAGGCGGCGATCATGAGCTGGGCCGCATCATCGAGCACACACTTGGTGAAACGCTGCCGGAAAAAGGTGATGATCATTATTTTGCGGCCATGGGCCTGCTCGAAGAAGTGAGCAGCAGCATGCGTGTCAAGCTCAACGAGACTGGCGAACTGGCGCTGTATCGGGACGTGGAACGGCCGCTGGCAAGTATCCTGGCAAAGATGGAACTGGAAGGCGTGCGTGTCGATACAGCTTACCTTGAGACCTTGCAGGAGGAGTTCGAAGCGCGTATCCAGACGATCGAGAAAGACATCGAGATCATGGCAGGAGAACCGGTCAATCCAAATTCACCGAAGCAGCTTGGACACATCCTCTTTGAAGTGCTGGAGCTGCCAGTCGTGAAAAAGACCAAGACAGGCTATTCGACCAGTGCAGAAGTCCTGGAGACCTTGCGCGACAATCATCCGATCGTCGGGCGAGTGCTCGATTACCGGCAGCTGGCAAAGCTCAAGAGCACCTATGTGGATGGCCTGCTCAAACTGGTTGACGCCAAAGGCTGTGTGCACACGTCCTTTAATCAGACTGTGACAGCCACCGGACGCCTTTCCAGCACCGCACCAAATCTGCAGAACATCCCGGTACGTACCGAAGAAGGTAAGCGCATCCGCCGGGCTTTTATCCCGCTGGACAAGAAAAACCTCTTCATCAGCGCCGACTATTCTCAGATTGAGCTGCGTGTGTTGGCGCACCTCTCTGGTGATGACATGCTCATGAATGCGTTTATGCAGGGCGAAGACATCCATCGCCGCACGGCTTCGGAGGTCTTCCATGTGCCGATGGAGGAGGTCACGGCCGATCAGCGTCGCACCGCAAAGGCTGTTAATTTTGGGATCATCTATGGCCAGACGGATTTTGGGCTTTCTAAAGAGCTCGGTATCAGTCGCCGTGAAGCCCAGGCGTATATTGACCTGTATTTTTCGCGTTACCCACTGGTCCAGACCTTTATCAGCGATACCATCGCTCAGGCACGTGAAAAGGGATACGTCACGACGATGCTGGGTCGTCGCCGTTATATCAAGGACATTGCCAGCCGTAACCGTAACCTGCGCCAGTTTGCCGAGCGTACCGCTGTCAATTCGCCGATCCAGGGTACTGCAGCAGATATTATCAAACTCGCCATGCTGCGATGTGATCAGGTCATTCGGGAGAACAATCTGCGTGCCAAGATGCTGCTGCAGGTCCATGACGAGCTGATCTTTGAAGTTTCCAAAGAAGATGCGCTCGCGCTGAGTCAGCTCGTGCGGAAATGTATGGAGGAAGCGGTCAGCCTCAATGTACCGCTGAAAGTCGATCTCAAGGCCGGTTTCAACTGGCAGGAAATGGAGCAGATCTGATGCCGGAGCTGCCAGAAGTAGAAACAGTCTGCCGGGGTCTGCGCAGCCATCTTGTCGGGCGCAGGATCGTTTCGGTCGAAGTGCGTTCTGATGATGTACTCCACCAGCCCGATATGGATGCGTCGGGTTTTGCAGAAGCGCTCTGCGGATGGTGTGTTGCGGAGATCGCACGGCGCGGTAAGTACATTCTGATCCGTCTCGCACGGGATGAAAAGACGCGCTGGCTGGTCTGCCATCTGCGTATGACAGGCAAGCTTCTTATTCGTCCGGCGGGCAGCCTGACTGGCAAGCACACGCATGTGATCTTTGCACTCGATGATGGACAGTGGTTGTTCTATGACGATGTACGTCGCTTTGGCGGGTTCATCTGCTGTGACAGCGACCCGTGTCTTGTGCCGCCGCTTGTGGCGCTGGGACCTGAACCGCTCAGCGAAGCGTTTTCGCCTGCATCGTTTTATGAGCATTGCCGCCGACGGAAGCGACCAGTCAAGTCCCATCTCCTTGATCAGTCAGTAGTCGCAGGCATTGGCAATATCTATGCCGATGAGATCCTCTTTCGGGCCGGCGTGCGTCCGCGTAAGAGCGCAGCGCGCCTGACACGGGCGGAATGCGCCGCCATCGTCAGCGCCACAAAGACCGTTCTTGAAGAAGCGATCGATGCCGGCGGCAGCACCATCCGTGATTATGTCGACAGCGAGATGCGGCAGGGCAGTTATCAGTTCGCGCATCAGGTTTATGGCCGTGCCGGCAAACCCTGCCGGCGCTGCGGCACAATCCTTAAAAATGTCACTGTAGGCGGGCGCAGCAGCGTCTATTGCCCGAAGTGTCAAAAGAGTTAGGAGGGAGAAGCGATGATCATAGGGATCACAGGCGGTATCGCCTCGGGCAAAACGGTCGTCAGCGACTATCTCAAGCGTTTGGGATATCCTGTTGTTGATGCTGATGTTTTAGCGAGAGAGATCATGGCGCCGGGCAGTGCAGTCCTTGCGCAGATCGCTGAAGTTTTCGGGCAAGAGATGATCGCCGGGGATGGTAGCCTGGATCGTGCGGCACTGGGGCGCCGTATCTTTGCAGATGCAAAGGCGCGCGGGGACCTCGATGCGATCACCCATCCTGCTATCAAAGCGTTGGCCGAAGTCAGGTTTGCGGCATACGGCAATGCGCCAGTCGTTTTCTTTGTCGTGCCGCTTCTCTATGAGAGCGGCATGGATGCGCTCTGCGATCGTGTGTGGCTTGTGCACGCCGATGACAGCGTGCGCCGGGACCGACTCATGGCACGGGACGGCATTGATGAGGCGTATGCCACACAGAAGATCGCTTCCCAGATGAGCGAGGCAGAACGTCTCGCGCGTGGCCCGGAGGTGATATTTAACGATGGGGATGTGGGGCATCTGGAAGCGCAAGTGAAAGAACTCGTGAAAAAACTTTAAAAAACCTCGAAAAAAGTGTTGACGATCCGGAAAAGATTTCGTATAATAAATCTCGTCGCTGAGGGATGTACCGAAGCGGCGAGAACACCAAGCGGTGGTGGCGGAATTGGCATACGCGCACGTTTGAGGGGCGTGTGAGGCAACTCGTACGGGTTCAAGTCCCGTCCACCGCATCAGCAACAGCCGATCTGGCTGTTGCTTTTTTTGTTTGGCGCAAATGTTGACAACACAGGCCAAAAAAGCTACAATCAAACTATTGGAAATAGGTAACTCTAAGACCATGCTTCATCTTTAGATGAAAATCCTAAGGAGGAATTATTGACAATGGCAAAAGAACAATACCAGCGTACAAAACCACATGTTAACATTGGTACCATTGGTCACGTCGACCACGGTAAGACCACCACGACCGCTGCTATCACCGCAGTCCTCGCACTCGAAGGCAAGGCAGCAAGCACCAAGTTCGAAGATATCGATAAGGCACCAGAAGAAAGAGAACGCGGTATCACC
>CAUDRX010000103.1 GCA_958451915.1 uncultured Peptococcaceae bacterium | reverse complement strand
AGCAATGGGTGCGATTGACCGATGATATTGAGCTTCTTGATACACCAGGTCTGCTGTGGCATAAATTCGAAGACCAGGAAGTTGGCTATAAACTTGCAATGACAGGGGCGATCAGCGATGACGTGTTTGTCTGGGAAGATGTTGCCTTCCGTTTTTTACAGCTTGTGCAGGAACGTTATGCGGCGTTGTTGGCGGAGCGTTACGGATTAGATACTGAGGAAGTCGCTCAGATGGATACCTATGAATTAATGCAGGCGATTGGCCGTAAGCGAGGTGCGATTGTCCGCGGCGGGAAAGTCGACGACTTGAAAACTTCTCATGTGATCCTGAAAGATTTCCGAGATTGCAAGATTGGTCGAATCACTTTAGAATAGGAGGTCACGATGCTCATAAAAGACCTTATGGCTGCACCAGCAGTATATGATAATCAAAAAGTATCACTAAACGGGTGGGTGAGAGCGAATCGGAAACAGAAAAATTTTGGTTTTATCGCTTTAAATGATGGGACGACACTGAACAACCTGCAGCTTGTTTATGATGATACATTGGAAAACTTTGATGACATCGGACATTTGACAGTGGGCAGCGCCTTGTCCTGTGAAGGTACGATGGTGCTAACGGCAGGAGGCAAACAACCTTTTGAGATACAGGTTAACCGTTTGACGATCAAAAACCAGGCACCGAGTGAGTACCCACTGCAAAAAAAACGTCACAGTTTTGAATTTCTACGGACTCAGGCACATCTGCGACCTAGGACCAACACATTTTCTGCGGTCTTTCGTCTGCGTTCTGTGATGGCATTTGCGGTCCATCAATTCTTTCAGGAACGCGGTTTCATCTACACTACCACACCAATCATTACTGCCAGTGATGCAGAAGGTGCCGGAGAGATGTTTCGTGTGACAACAGGTGAAGCAAAAGAATTCTTCGGCAAACCTGCAAATCTTTCTGTCAGTGGGCAGCTTAATGCTGAAGCGTATGCCTTGGCTTTTCAGAATGTCTATACGTTTGGCCCAACGTTTCGTGCGGAAAATTCTAATACCGCACGCCACGCTGCTGAATTTTGGATGATAGAGCCAGAGATCGCTTTTGCTGGGTTAGATGAAAATATCCAACTTGCAGAGGATTTTATCAAGTATATGATCCATGCTGCCTTTGAACGATTGCCTGACGAAATGGCATTTTTTGATGCACGTATCGAAGAAGGATTGATCGATCGTCTGCAGGCGGTAAAAGACGCGGTCTTTACGCGTATGACATATACTGAAGCAGTGGCTCTTCTGGAAAAAAGTGGTCATTCTTTTGAGTATCCTGTGAATTGGGGGATTGATCTTCAGAGCGAACATGAGCGCTTCTTGACTGAAGAGATCGTTAAAGGGCCGGTATTTTTAACAGATTATCCGAAAGACATCAAAGCGTTTTATATGCGAGCCAATGATGATGGCAGGACTGTCGCTGCAGTCGATTTGCTTGTACCGGGAATCGGCGAAATCATTGGAGGGAGTCAGCGTGAAGAGCGTTTGGATCTGCTCACAGCACGCATGCAGGAATTAGGTATGCCACTCGAGGCGTATAACTGGTATTTAGATCTGCGTCGTTTTGGTGGTGTTGAACATGCTGGTTTTGGAGTGGGTTTTGAACGCCTGCTCATGTATCTCAGTGGGATGGCGAACATCCGCGATGTGATCCCATTCCCGCGTACTCCAGGTTCTATCTTATTTTAAAGGAGAAGATGATTATGGCAAAAGATGCAACCTTTGATATTGTTTCTGAAGTAAATATGGCTGAAGTTACCAATGCAGTGAATCAGACTGAACGTGAGATCACGCAGCGTTACGATTTTAAAGGTGTACAGTCTGAAATCACTCTTGAAAAGGACTGTGTCAAGATCACGACTGCTGACGAAATGCATCTCAAGAGTATCATTGACGTGTTGCAATCAAAGTTCATCAAGCGTCAGGTACCGATTGACAATCTTGAATACGGGAAGATTGAATCCGCTGCTGGTGGTGCTGTGCGTCAGCTCGTGACCATCAAACAGGGCATTGATAAAGATCTTGGCAAAAAGATCACTAAAGATATCAAGGATACGAAGCTTAAAGTACAGCCACAATTCATGGAAAATAAGATCCGCGTCAGTGGCAAAAAGATTGATGATCTTCAAGCTGTGATCGCAAAGCTCAAAGAAAATGATTACGGTATCGCTTTGCAGTTCAACAACTTTAGAAGCTAAGCCATATATTTTGAGGTGCCGATGCAGTGTTCAGGCACCTTTTTTATTACAAGGAGGTACATCCATGAAACGTAACATTGACTTACTCCGTGCAGTGCCAGTTCTGCGCGACAATTGCACGGAGTAGAAAAGTCGCGCACATGCTGGCTTGTTCCCTGTTGAGTATTTCTTCAAGGAGAGGTAAGCATGAAATATATCAATGCCAAAAAAATCTTACCGGATGCACTCATAATTGAATTGCAAAAATATGTTTCTGGAGCATATATCTATATTCCGACAAAACAGGCGAAGAGATGGGGAGAAATTTCTGGCTATCGTGCTGAGCTAAATATGCGTAATGATGCGATCGTAAGTGATTACAAAAATGGGGCATCTGTGGCTGCATTGGCCGAGCACTATTCACTTTCAGAGTCCGCCATCCGTAAGATTCTTTATCGTCATTAGAAATATTGAAGGTCATCGCAACGGCGATGGCCTTTTTTGATACTGTTTAGTACGGTAGGATTTGTGGACTGGCTTTACTGTCAAAATTGAACTATGCTCAAAGGGAAAGGAGTGAAAAATATGTGCACACGATTTGTATGGCGAGGGGATCATGATGTGATCACTGGTTTTAACTTTGATATTGATAAAACAATTTGGGACCACCAGGTATGCATAAGTGCTAAAAGGTTTTATATTGGGATCATGCGTCCGGATTGCAAACGTCATGGCTACCATGGTGTACATGCAAATGGGAATGCCGGAACCCTGCTCTACGTACACGGAAATGAGCGGGGAAGATATCGGGCGAGTGCTGATTGTGTAAACATTGCGGATCTGACCGAAGCGTTCATCAGTGGCACGATACGATATCCGGAAGTGCGTAATATTCTTCGTCAGAAAACGATCACATATGCACCTGATGCAACGATGCAGGCAATGTTGTCAGATTTATCAGGTCGTACGCTTGTGATCGAACCGGGTATTGGCTGGCGGGAGGAAACAACCACGCGTTTTTCATTGATCACGAATTACTCATTGCTCGCTCCAATGTGTACGCAAGCGTTTGTGGTGCCAGGTGACCATCGCTACGAATACGCGCAGAGACTGCTCGATGAGAAGCAGACAACGCTGAGTATCCAAGAAGCATTCGATGTGCTGCAAGCGGTACAACAGGAAGAGCCTTGGGCAACACGTGTGAGTTTTGTCTATAGCGTTCGGGAAAAGGCTGTATATTACTGTGAAGACAGGGCTTTTTATGAGATCAGAAAGGTACGACTCTGTATATAAGGATATCATTTTCAAAGATATTATTGGCATACTGCAGACGTATTAGTATGAAGAAAACCTCCTGTGCGTTCACTGCACAGGAGGTTGTTGATATGGATAAATTTATATTGATTATTTTAAGTTTTCTGGATTGAGGCACTGGAGATCTTTTGGGACAAAACGTCCGTCTTTACGGATAAGTATGTCATCAAAATAGATCTCTCCACCGCCATATTCAGGTGTTTGGATAAGGACGAGGTCCCAGTGGATGGTTGAATCATTGCCATTTGGTGCATCTTCATAACAGCTGCCAGGCGTAAAGTGGATGCTGCCGCTGATCTTTTCATCGAAAAGGATATCTTTCATTGGTTTGGTGATATAAGGATTGACACCAATGCCGAGCTCACCGATGTAACGTGCGCCATCATCGGCATTAAGAATATCGTTGAGTTTTTCTGTTTCGTTGGCAGTTGCATGGATGATCTTGCCGTTTTCGAACGTAAAGGAAACGTTTTCAAATACTGTGCCCTGATAGAGCGAAGGGGTGTTATAGGTGATGGTGCCATTGATGGAGTCGCGCACAGGGGCGGTATAGACTTCGCCATCTGGTATGTTGCATTCGCCTGCACATTTAATGGCAGGAATATTTTTGATAGAAAAGCGCAGATCGGTGCCGGGACCAATGATATGGACCTGATCGGTCTGATTTAGACGTTTGACCAATGCGTCCATAGCGTTGCTCATCTTAGCATAGTCGAGATTACATACATCATAATAGAAGTCTTCGAATGCACGACTGCTCATATTGGCGAGCTGAGCCATAGAACCATTTGGGTAACGAAGAACGACCCATTTGCTGTTGTTGACACGTTCTTCAAGCACGTCAGCATATATCTTGTTTTGAAGCGCGATGCGATCTTTTGGCACATCGGCATTCTCTGAAATATTATCACCAGCACGTACAGCGATATATGCATCCATGCCTCTCATTTGTTCAAGGAGCAGTTTCGCGTTGAAAGCAAGCTGCGCTTCACTGACGCCTAATAGCAGTGCGCGGGAAAGGCGTGCGTCTGAAAGATGCAGGTAAGGATAGCCACCAACTTTATAAGCTTCTTCGATCAGGGCTTCAGCAAGTGGATAAGCATCCTGTCCACCGATGTCGATGAGTAAACGTTCACCGGGCTGAAGATTGGTGGAGTAATGAATGAGTTTATGGGCTAGTGTTTTCGTTCGTGGATCCATGGAGATCTCCTTTCTGATGATCGATCATTGCCAAAGCGATTTATCGAGAGCTCGATATTGGATCGCCTCGGCGATGTGTGGAGCGGCGATATATTCACTGCCTGCAAGGTCGGCAATTGTTCGGGCAAGTTTGAGGATACGGTTGTGTGCACGGGCAGAAATACCAAGTTTTTCAAAAGCGCGTTCCATTAGTTTCTTAGAGGCTGCATCCAGTTGGCAATAGTCCCTGAGGTGGGATTGGCCCATATTGCTGTTGCAATAGATGCCTGTTCCCGCAAAGCGTTCCAATTGGATGGCACGAGCCTGAGTGACACGTTCACGGATCACTGCTGAAGGTTCCTCTTTTGTGTTTTCATTGTAAAGATCGCTGAATTCGATCGGCATTACTTCCAACTGGATATCGAAACGGTCGAGTAATGGGCCAGAAACTTTGTGTCGATAACGGGTGATTGCAGCTGAAGAACAGGTGCAATCATGTTTTGGATCGTTAAGATACCCACATGGGCATGGGTTCATCGAAGCAACAAGGAGAAAATTGCAGGGAAAAGTGAATTGGCCGCCCACGCGCGAGATTGTCACGATGCCGTCTTCGAGCGGTTGGCGGAGTGCTTCCAGGACATTTTTTTGAAATTCTGGAAACTCATCCATGAACAGAATACCGTTATGGCTTAGGGAAACTTCACCTGGGCCGGGGATCCGGCCGCCGCCGATGAGGCTGGCCTGTGAACAGGTATGATGTGGCGCACGGAAAGGTCGTTCGGTAACAAGAGGCTGATCGTCAGAGAGTAATCCGGCAATAGAATGGATCTTGGAGCATTCAAGACATTCACCGACCGAAAGTGGCGGCATGATCGATGGCAGCGCACGGGCGAGCATGGTTTTGCCGGCACCGGGGGATCCGATCATGATGACATTGTGGCCGCCGGCAGCAGCAATCTCCAATGCACGTTTGGCTTCATGCTGTCCTTTTATATCGGCAAAATCGATGCTTGTCTTTGTCGCTGTTCGCAGTAGGGTGCTGATATCTGGCTGCGGCAATGGTGGTTGACTTTCTGGCGCTCGAAGAAAGTCGACAACATCATGTAATGTCTGAAAGGCATAAGCATTGATGCCGCTGATCGCAGCTTCGTTGCCGTTTGATTTGGCTGTGATCAGCTTCTTATGACTCGATTTAAGGGCCATAGCCATTGGCAGGATCCCCTTGACAGGGCGAATGCTGCCGTCAAGACCAAGTTCTCCGATAAAGATAAATGCATCCAATACTTCTAACGGTACTTGTTCCGTTGCAGCGAGCATGGCGATGGCAATTGCCAGGTCGAAAGAGGGGCCTTCTTTTTTGATAGATGCCGGGGCGAGGTTGATAACGATGCGGCGAGGCGGGATATCGAAACCCTGGTTCTTCATTGCCGTACGGACACGTTCTTTACTTTCTTTGACAGATGTATCCGGCAGGCCAACGATCTCCCATGCTGGCATCCCGCGGCTGGAATCAATCTCTACCTGGATGGCATTCACAGCAAGACCATTCAGTGCAGCGCTGTGGATCTGTGCGAGCATGATTACACCTCCAGTGTGCTTTCTGTACGGTATTGCAGCCAAAGGTCTTTGTCAATACCGCTCATGATGCGTTCCTTGATGCGTGGGTTGTCTTTGGATAGCGTGGTCAGCAAATCTTTGATCTCGCTCCGTGTTGTCTTACCATCAGCCGGGCAGCGATTGATAATGATCGGAAGAGATAGTCGCTGCCCGATGCGTGTGATATCATCTTCTGCGACATAAATGAGTGGACGGATCACGGTTACTTCAGAACGCGTAAGATAGGAGCGTGGTGCAAAGGTGTGTATACGACCTTCGTAAAAAAGGCTCATGAGCAATGTTTCGATGACATCGTCCATATGATGACCTAATGCAACTTTGTTAAAACCATGATCATGGGCCCAGTTATTAATGGCGCCTCGACGCATACGTGCACAGAGGGAGCAGGGGTTTTTCTCTTTACGTTCTTCAAAAATCAATGGTCCAATTTCGCTCGGGATGATGGAAAAAGGTACTTCAAGATGGGCACAGAATGCAGCCATTTCTGTATAATCGTTGCCCCAGCCAAGGTCGAGAGAGACAGCAGCGATCTCAAAATCGCAGGGCAGAGTGCGTTTGAGAACCGCCATGGCATAGAGCAACAAAGTACTGTCTTTGCCACCAGAGAGTCCGATCGCGATCCGGTCGCCAGCTTCGATTAAATTGAATTCGCGGCTTGCACGCCGCATTTTAGAGAAGAGCTCTTTATTATAAGGACGCCATTCATTTGCTTTCAAAAAACTCACAACTCCTTTGCGATGATATAATCTCATTATAAAAAAGGTCTCAGGTCCGGTCAAGAAAGAAACAATGCGCCAACAGTTCAGAGAAAGGCTTGAGGGTTTTTTTTCATTACTTTATAATGTCTTTAAAAGGAGGGAGGATTGTGAAAGCATTCAATCGCCTTAAACGAATCGTTCAACATGTAACGATCTTTGGTATAGCGAGCATGTTATTTGCAGGTGCGATAATGGCTGAAGATGCGCCCTATAAAACATCTGAAGAACCGATCGCGCCGGGTGTTGTTCATGAATCACATTATTGGCAGACGGGCTATGGTCCGATCATTTTTGAGGTGCTCAAATGTGATCTTAATGATCCAGATCTTGACTTGCGACTTGTTGCTGGGCAAGGAGAATATACTGAGCGTGCGACTGTTCCGCAAATGGCGGAAGATACCGGCGCTGTTGCAATGCTGAATGGTGATTTTTTCAATATGGCACTCGAGGGCGCTCCTATTGGACCATCGTTGATCAATGGTCAGTTGGCATCTTCCCCGGCCGTGATAGAAGGTATCTACTCGCTCGGTATTACGGCTGATAATACAGCAAGTATTGAAGCCATGGCTTATAATGGCAGTATCACAGCAGCTGATGGCGCAACATTTCCGATTGATGGATTGAACAAGACTTATTATTGGCATGATCCATCTGGTGCAGAGAGTCATACCAACACGATCCAAATGTACAATGACCTTTGGGGTTCCAGTTCTCGTGGCCATTCGACAAACACTGAGGTGCTCATTGGTACAGACGGCACTGTTGAACAGATCTCTTATGGTGTAACGTTTCCTTTTGAGGTGCCTG
>CAUDRX010000102.1 GCA_958451915.1 uncultured Peptococcaceae bacterium | reverse complement strand
ATATGGCCTGTTAGTCAAGAGGTGAAGATGCTGCCCTTTCACGGCGGAGACATCGGTTCAATTCCGGTACAGGCCATTTTTTGAAAATTAAATATTGTGAGGTATCAAAATGAAAACGACGAAGAAAGATTGGATCTATCGTGTGATTCTTCTTATTCTGTTGGCGATTATCTGGGACATTGGCGCGGCTTTGACTTCGCCAATTTTTGTTCCCCAGAAAGGCGCTGTGTTTCGAGAATTCTTCCTGTTGATCCAAAATGGGACAATGTTGAAAGCATTCCGATATTCGCTGGTTCGCATTACGGTGGCAGCCGCTTTGAGTGCCGGCATCTCCATTCCTCTTGGCTGTCTGATGAAAATCTGTCATCCGCTTCAAAAGCTGCTCTATCCAGCAATTCGAGCAATGCGATTTTTGCCAGTCACTGCATTCTATCCACTGTTGACTATGTGGTTTGGAATCGGAGAGAAAATGAAGATTGCTTTCTTATTTGTAGCCAGCTTTGTGTTTATGCTTCCAAGCGTTCTGATTGCCATGGATGATGTCAGTGATGATGTGATCGAGGCGGCCAGCATTGATGGAGCAGGGAAGTTCAGCACAGTAACACGAATCGTCTTCCCAATCGCAGCGCCTTCCATCTGTCAGTCATTCGCCACAATGTATGCCATCGGTTGGACCTATATCGCAGTGGCCGAGACAGTGAATGCGAAGTACGGTATTGGCTATCTGATCTATACTTCGTCCGCTCGTGGCCGTACATCTCTGGTGTTTGTTGGAATATTGGCGATTGTGATTTTCAGTATTCTGTTTGACTGGATCACAAATATCTGTATCAAGAAGATTTTTAAGTGGAAATTTTCATAAGGAGAATATATGTCACACGAAATCGAGATTCAAGGTTGCCTGACTGTCCCAGATAAAATCAGTCTGGATGATGTTACAGACATATTTTTAAGGTTTGTCGAGTCTCACGGTTGGTATTATGGTGGCGGCCTTAATGAATTTGGAAGCGACCATTGTATATCAATAGAAGTTAGAGAAGAAGATTAAAGAGGAGAAAAATTATGGCAAAGAAAAGTCTATTTGAAAAACTCGGTCTTGTTGAGGGTGTAGCTGCTTCTGAATATGATATGCCGGATACCACGAATGAGCTTCGCGTTTGTAGTGGCGTCGGAGATCATTACATCAATGGAGATTTCCCAGAGGACGAACCGGTTCAGGTCGAGGTCCCTGAGGGCGATACCATTGATGTTCAGGCGGTTTACGAGACCAATGGTATGAATCCTGCGGACGCTGTCACTGTCTACAAGATCAAAGATGTGATCGATACATTCCCGTCTGAGATGCCCACCAAAACAAAACGAGCAACGGTCAAGAACCTGATGGCGACACTGGGATATGATGCAACCGCGATTATCTCTGATGCGAAGCAGCGCAAGGAGCTTCTGCGGGCTGTTGGTAACGATAAGATGAATGCGTTGTTTGACGAGATGAAGAGCAACGACCAGCAGATCGAATCTATGAAGGAACAGATCGAAGCTTTGACGAATCGCAACGTTGAAGCTGGTGCAGCCATCGAAAAGATCATAAATACAGTTCAGGATGAACTCAAAATGATTTCTTCTATCGAGGAATTTATCGAAGAGGATAAGACGGAGCCCGCCAGGAAGGAGGTCGCCCAGTAATGTTTTCTTTCACGATTGCTGAGTTTACTTTTCTCTGTGCTGGTTTCGCCTTTGTTGGCAGTTTAATTCTGTTTCCGTCATTTCGTCAGCAGCTCAAAGCTCTTGCCGGTGGTTTTTTGCAGGTCTTTGTGCAGGATACAGCCAAGACACCAGATGGTGCCCGCGCTATCTATGCTCAGAAGATCGATGAGATGACTGAGAAATACACAGATGCCTGCAATACTCTGCGAGACCTGACTGGTAAGCTCAAGACGATTCAGGATAACTACGCTGTCTGTCAGAAGCAGGCGAAAGGTTACGATGAACGTGCAAAGGCTGCTATGAGTCGCGGTGATGAAGAGTCCGCAACCACTTACGCTCGTCTTTTACAGGAAGAGCTCGATAAAGCCGAGAACCTATCTGCTCAGTTCCAAAAAATGAAACCAGCGGCGGAAGAGGTCAAGGCAATCAAGGAAAAGCTTGAAAATCAGTTGGCTGCTCTGAAGCGCGAAAGCAAGGATGTGGTGGCCGAATTGAAGGCGAACGAACAGGTCGCAGATGTGTATTCCAATCTGGATCGTCTGCGTGCATCTACCGGCACTGATAAAATGCTCAACGCTACCCGTGATGGCCTTCAGGAAAGTCGCGAAAAAGCAGCGGGTGCAAAGGTTCTGTATCAGACCAGTCGAGAGGGAAAGCTGGATAAGGCGGACGCAAACACTGCTGATTATAAGGTGAGTTCGTACTTGGACAGTCTCAAAAAGAGCAATCCAAACGTAACAACTTACAGCATTCCTGATCTGAATACCCTCACAAAGTCTTCTGGATTGAACACTCAGTCCAAGAAATAAATCAAAAATTAAATAGGAGAGAATAACATGTCTAAGTTCAAATTGACTAAGGCTGGCCGCGCTGTTGTTGGTGTGGTCCTTGCTGTGGCTGTTGCTATTGGTGTCGTTGGTGGCATCAAGGGCGGTGTGATTAAGTTCGACAAGAAAAAGCCAACTGCATCTGATAAGCCTGCCACGAATGTCACCACGAATGCATCAACCAGCGATGACACGATCAATCTGTCTCTGGATGAATGGGCGGGCTGGTTGTCACTGGTGTCTGCAAACCAAGGTCTCACCACTCAGCCTGGCTCTGTATTTGACCAGCTCGGCATCAAGGTGAATATCAATGTCATCAACGACGCTACTGAGTCCAGCAATGCACTGATTTCTGGTGATCTGCAGGCCGCTGGTTATACTACGAACCGTGTCGCATTCCTGTCTCAGAAGTTTACGGATGCCGGTAAGAATATCATCATGCCGGTGTTTACCAACTACAGCTATGGCGGCGACGGTATTATCGCTTCCACTCAGTTTGCGGATGTGAATTCGTGGGTCAATGCCAAGATCGGTGTCCCTGAGTTCTCTGAGGCGGAGACTCTGGTTGCTTGGTTCGTTAATAATTCCAGTCTGTCTGATGCTGACAAGGCAACTATCATGAACAATCTGATTATGTTCGGCACCGCAGATGATACTGCTAAGGCATACTTCGCAGGTCAGATCGATGTGGCGGCTACTTGGGAGCCGTACCTGACTCAGGCTAAGACCTACACCAACAGCACGG
Source organism: uncultured Peptococcaceae bacterium (assembly GCA_958451915.1). GTDB lineage: Bacteria > Bacillota > Peptococcia > Peptococcales > Peptococcaceae > UMGS1590. The sequence goes on along the minus strand of CAUDRX010000102.1, from coordinate 4,627 downwards.
TTGTCTTTGATACTAAGTCTTCTTCTTCTCTGGTCATGGATGGTATTGTGTTTGATGCCGATTGGGCCGCAGCACACGAAGATACTGTTAAGAAGTTCGTTAAGGGTATTCTGATGTCTTATGATCAGCCCATCAACTACGACGCAGCTCGTGAAGTGTTCCCGATGTACTCCACTTCCAGTGATGCCGATATCGACGCTACTTACGCCAATGCCAAGATGGCCAGCTGGAAGGACAATTACAACATTCTAAACGATACTGCTCCCATGATCTATAACCAGATGTGCGATATCTGGGAGGCTCTGGGCGAAACTGTTAATCGCGGCCTTGTGGACACGATTTTTGATACCACTTATATTGACGCTCTGAAAGGTGATTTTAAGTCTACTTCCGCCGCAAATGCCACCACAAAGGTGACTGTAAGTGACGAAACCCGTGCCAATATCACCCAGCAGGTCACTGGCAATCTGGATTATGATTCCATGCTGAGCAAGACCGCCAATGTAACATTTGTCCCGGATTCTTCTGTGTTCACCGATCAGGCCAGCGCAGCCTCTGTTCTGGATGATTTCGTAAATATCGCCAAGACTCTGGATGGCACCATGATCGTTATCAACGGTAATATCAATGCGGACACTCAGACCGATTTTGGTGTACAGCTCTCTGCAAATCGTGCTCAGACTGTTGCTAACTATCTGGCTTCTCAGGGTATTGATCAGAATCGACTGATTATTACAGGCTCTGGCAATGCAAAGTATCAGGCCGACAAGGCTGCTGGTGCTCTGAAGTCGGATGCAAGCGTATACCAGTCTACCGATATCAGCTTTATGCGAATCGAGAACTGAGGTGATTCAGATTGATCTGGATTGAAATCAGTAAAGCAATTTGGATTGTGGGCGGATTGATGCTGGCTTCTTTTGCAGCTGGTTATCTCTTCCGTGGTCCAACTTCTAAGATTTAAAACTCACGGCGGTGCTCAGGTAGCACTGGGTGCCGCCTTATATAATGTGCTATAGCCAAGTCGGTCAAGGCAAGGGACTTTGACTCCCTGATCGTGTGTTCGAGTCACACTAGCACAACCAAAAAAAACAAATCGGATAGGGAGGTTCACAGATGACTACTCCAGAACAACTTGAAATTGCACTTCGGGACTTTATTTATCAATGCGGGAAAAGATACGAAAACGAATTGGGCTGCGATGATTGTATCTACTGGAATTTTTGTACCCGATTCTATACTCCGCATTGTGATTGTCCTGATGAATGGACGATTTATGACAAAGTAAGCCCACTTCCGTCTTAATTTGAAAAGGAGTTTCCAGATGGCAGTTTATATGACAGGTGATATCCATGGCAACCCAAGTCGATTTTATGATCTGAAGAGTTTCTGCAAGGTGCATTCAGACGCAGAATGGTTTATCTGCTTGGGCGATGTTGGTTTGAATTACTATGGCGAGGATCATCCGCAGGAGATGTATATCAAGAATATTGCGGATGAAATCCCTGCAAAACTGTTCTGTATTCATGGCAATCACGAGCGGCGTCCTACAAAAGCAGATGGATATAAACAGATCGATGTCACAGATGGTGCGATTCAGGGTCCGATGATGTGGCACGCAGAACACCCTAACCAGTATTTTGCCATCGACGGTGCTGTATATACGATTTTTACATCAGACCGTGTGTTGACTGCACTTGTTTGCGGCGGTGCTTATTCGGTTGACAAGTATTATCGTCTGCGGCGCGGTTGGCATTGGTGGCCGGACGAACAGCCAAATGAACTCACGAAGGGGCTGGTACGGTTGATGGCAACGAAAAAACAAATCGATATTATGTTGACCCATACCTGTCCGCTGCGGTTCGAGCCAACTGAGCTTTTTATCTCTGGCATTGATCAGAGCACAGTAGACCAGTCAACAGAACGATTCTTTGATGAAATCTACTCCTTATTCCCGGCGTACCAAGAGCCAATGTGGTACTTTGGCCACTTCCATGGAAATAAATACACGGATGAATACGTGATGCTCTTTGATGACATTATGGAACTGAAGTGAATTTATAAATAGTAAATCGAAAGGGGAGTACAGATGCTGTATGGACGTGCGTCTCCTGATTTGATTCGATAGCATTTCGTCAAATTAGATAGGAGAAAACAATATGACTTGTAATTTTTGTGGTAAGACTCTGGACGCCTGCGATGAGATCAATCTTGGTAACCTGGAACTGCCTTTCTTCTACGGGAGCAAGCGTGATGGGGACAAGATGAAGTTCTCTCTCTGCTCTGGCTGTTATGACAAGCTGGCAGATGAATTCATGTCCAGATGCAAACACGAGCCCATCGTTGTTCCCTTTGCCCCCAGGGTGCCAGAGTGGGAGCATAAGACTACTGAAGAATTCGATTATTGATAACTGATTACATAGGAGGTACATATGGCAAGTAAGGAAAACAACGTTTACTCTCGCTTTAGCTTTTGCGGAAAGGTTACTGTTTCCAAAAAGGTCCCGTTCGTGAAGCGCGACACCTACGACAAGGGTGAGAAGATCAGTATTAACTTTGGTATCAAAGCCGGAAACAATCTCGGTTATGTCAAGCTGGAAGGCTTTAAGAATGACGAGATCAAGACCATGGATACTGATCGAAACAATATCGAGGTCACGTGGAGTGATCGTCTGGACGAAGATGTGATCAAGACCGTTGCCAGCACCAAAAAGTTCACAGTGAATCTGGGCGAGCGCAAGGAGTTCATTACCGAGTGGGATATGATCGAGTATCTGGAGTCCGCTCTGGCCGGTTATGAGGACGATATTGTTGTTACTGGTAAGTTCGTTCTGCGTCCCGGCACCGGTAAATACAAGGATCAGGTTTATCGCGAGTATCAGATTCAGAACGTGTACATGCCCGGCGAGAAGGAAGTTCCCCATCTGACTATGAATCTGGACCTGTACTACGACAAGGACAGCATGGATACAACCACTCTGAAGGATGACGGCAAGATTATGATGCATTGCTACACTCCGATGTGGTCTAAGGCAGATGGCGCACAGAAGATGTTCCAGATCGACACCGTGTTCAATACTGCTGTTTTTGATATGGACAAGCCGAAGCACAAGGCAATCCACGATTACAAGATGCGCTATCTGGAAACCAAGTCTCGCAATCCTGTCCATATGAACTGGCAGATCGCAGTCGTCAATGGCGCTGAAGAGGTCCCGTTTACTATGGACAGCCTGACTGAACAGCAGCGGGAGCAGGTCGAACTCGGTATCTCTAAGATGGAAGATTTCAAGCCGCGTGGAAATATCCTCGGTGATCGGGAAAAGGAGCTGCGTCTGGTAAAGCCTATCCTGACTGGTGAATTTGAGGAGTGCAAGACTGCAGCTGATTCTGGTTACACTGCTCGTGAGTTCGAGGATGAGATTTGGACCCCGGCGGTCGATGAAAGCGTGGACGATATGATGAAGGGCGGCTCCAAGGCTAAGACCAAGGCAAAGGCTGCTCCTGCAGTCGAGGCCCCGGCAGATAGCGATGATGATATCGACACCATGTTTTGATCCTATCGATTTACCATGGAATGAAAATTAAAAAGGAGAATACATAATGGGTTTCAAAATCAATCGTATTAAGGCAGACCTTGGCAGCTATCCTCATTATATGCTGCTCGGAATTCGCAAGATCGGCAAAACCACTTTTATTCGTGACCTGATCAAAGAGAAGTATGGTGACGCAACCAAGGGTCTACTGATTTCCTGTGGCGCTGAGAATGGTTACCACGCTCTGGATGATCTGCAGGTTGAAGAAGCGAAGGTTTTTAATCAGGATTACGACGAAGAGACCGACAGCCGTGGTTTCATTCAGATTGTTGATGATATCGTCGAGAACAATAAGGACTATGGCATTAAGCTGGTCGCAATCGATACCTTGGATTGCCTGTATGATATCGCTGCACAGGAGGCCATTCGGTTGTCTCGTAAAGAGACCGGTAAGCCGTGCAAGAGTATTAACGATGCATTTGGAGGCTACGGTCGGGGACTTGACCGTGTGATTGCACTGATTCAAGAGCAGATCACTCGTCTGGAAGATGCCGGTATCGCTGTGTTTATCTTGTCTCACGTCAAGGAAAAGACTCGTACTGATATGGTCACTGGTGAAGAGTATCAGGTTTGGACCAACAACCTGATGGATAAGGTGTATGGTGCAATTGCCGATACTGCACAGATGGTTATGATGGCGGTCTTTGATCGTGAAATCAAGGATAAGAAGGTCACTGGTGAAAATCGTGTCCTGTATCTGCGTGCTACTGCAAGTCTGGATGCTGGTTCTCGTTTTCATGGTCTGCCTGAGAAGGTTCCTTTCACCCCCAAGGCTTTCGTTGAAGCGTTTGAAGAGGGCGTTAAGAACTCTGCCACTATGAAGCCGATGACTGATGCCGATATGGCTGCCCGTCAGAAGGAAGAAGCCGCACAGCAGGAAAAGACGGCAGAAATCGCTCGTCGTAAGGATGCAGAAAATCGTGCCGCAGCTCAAGCTGAAGAGGACGAGCCTTACCGTGCCGAGTGGATCAGCGCAATTCAAGATCGTTTCGGTAACGCATCTGCTGATGTTAAGGCCCAGATCAAGGCGATCCGCG
>CAUDRX010000101.1 GCA_958451915.1 uncultured Peptococcaceae bacterium | reverse complement strand
CGAGAGAGTGATTTTCAGACAGATTATTTCTATATGATTCTCACCTACGGCAACCGCCACGGCGGCGCGACAGAACTGGCACAGCAGTTGTGCGAGGAATGCGGCATCCGACCGAGCTATATCAATGTGATGTTGATGGTCGATAACTGGCTTCCAGGCTTCGACGTGGAGGAGCAGCAGCGACTGGATAAAGACGTCGATGGTCAATTGGCAGCGATTCACAAGGATTTGCAGCAGCGTCGTAAGTGGATCGCTCCGGTGACGGAGAAAGATCGCCTCGCCCATCAGCAGTTTCTCACAACAATGGCTTCGGCCGGTACGGAGGCATGGCAGCATCTGATTCGCATTACGGAGGCTTGTGTAGGCTGCGGCGTGTGCAGTCGGGTGTGTCCGTCGGGGTCGATCTATCTCGAAGGTGAGCGTGCGGTGTTTATGCCTGGGCACTGCCAGACATGTTTGGCTTGCGTCCATGCCTGCCCGCAGAAAGCGATTGGCCTGACAGTACCAGAGAAGAATCCACAGGCACGCTACCGCAATCCGGATGTTACCTTGCAGGAAATTATGCGTGCCAATGCACAGGAACAATAAGAACAGGAGGACGATGATATGCATAATCGCGAAGTTCTACAGCGTCGTCGAACAGTGTCTGCCATACATTGGCTATCCCCGTGCGTTAAATGCTATGAACATCATTGATGATGTGAGTGAAAAGTTCGCCCGGCAAGGAAAGGACAGGACCATGACAGCAACGAAAAACCTACGCTTACTGGCGCTGGGGATCTAGGCCTGACGGCCTGCTCGAGCGACGGCAGCAGCGCTTCTACACCCGCTGAGGAGGCGTCACAGACGATGACGACAGACAATGTGCTTGTCGCCTATTTTTCCCAGACGGGTAACACTGAAGCAGTGGCCAATCAGATCGCCGACCGCACCGGCGGCACCCTGGCAGAAATCGAACGCGCCGAACCTTACGGAGACCTGCGCGTGGAGGCCAAGGCGGAGATTGAGAACGGTGAGCGGCCGACGATCACCTTCAGCGTGGACAACGTCGAGGACCACGACACGATCTTCGTTGGTTATCCGATCTGGTGGAATGAAGCACCGGCCATGATTGCTACGTTCTTGGAATCTTATGATTTCTCTGGGAAAACGATCATTCCGTTTTGTACCAGTGCAAGCGATTCCATTGACAACAGCCTGCACATCTTTGATGAATTATGCCTGAATGCCACCATCGCCGAAGGACTGACTGCCAATGATGACGCCGATATTACGCCATGGTTGCAGCGCCTTGGCTTTGATCTCTGTTTTGAATAATAGACCGTAAAGAAGCATGTATCATGAGAAAATACACAGCAATCGTTTTTCTGCCGTACCGGCCATTTCACTGGCAGCCTGCAGCAATGGACAACAGCAGGACTCGTCAGGGGCTGATGCGACAGAGGTATCGCTGGATGGCAATATTTTGATTACCTATTTCTCCGTGCCGGAAACAGACGGTGTCGACACTGTCTTCAGCGCCAGCCGCGTTGTAGCGGATAGTGAAGTCCTTGGAAATAACCAGTATATCGCCCAGCTTATTTAAGATGAAACAGGCGGTGATATATTCCGCATCGAAACCGTGCAGGATTATCCTGGAAGCCACGATACGCTCCTGGATTTTGCCTGGAACGAACGGGCGGAGGATGCGCGACCGGAATTAGCCACCACCATTGTCAATCCTGATAGCTACGACGTCATTTTTCTTGGCTATACAAACTGGAACTCTGATCTGCCGATGCCGTTGTATATTTTCCTTGAAACCTACGATTTCAGTGGTACAACGATCATACCATGTACCGTTAATGGCGGCAGCGGATTTTCTGGAACAATTGAAATCATTCAGGAATTACAACCAAATGCGACCGTCATAGAGAACGGTCTGTCGATTTCCAGAAACGATGTGCCAGATGCGCAAAACAATGTACAGGAATGGGTTGCCAATTTAAGCGCATAATAATCAACACTCCTGTCTTGAAAGTGGCAACCAGGAGCATCCTGTTTTGCGATGCCTGCACGCTTTTAAGACAGGATTGTTTATTTTTCTGACACAGTATGGTTCTAAAAATTTTTAAAATACAGGTGCTGTTTTGGAAAAAATCAGTTTTCGTTTCTTATATAGCGTATGATTTCACTATTCTATCGTAATATCTGTCTTGAAAAGTCTATACTATCATGCTACAATCTTCTCAATAACTAAATTTTATTTTTAGGAGGAATCAGTCCTATGGACGCAGACCCGACAGGGAACTCTATTGTAGCTAGTTTGCTTTTACTATTGTTTTTTACGCTTATGAACGCTTTCTTTGCTGGTGCAGAAATGGCTGTTGTATCGGTTAACAAAAACCGAATACGAAGCCTTGCTGAAGAAGGCAATAAAAAGGCGAAAGTGATCGAACGGCTTTTTGATGATTCAACGAAGTTTTTATCAACGATTCAGGTAGCGATTACTTTTGCCGGGTTTTATTCTTCGGCTTCTGCAGCGGCACGTATTGCTCCCGTTTTAGGTGCATGGATGAGCGCGAAAGGGATCCCATATGCAGAGAGCATTGCGAGTAATGGGGTTACTTTGCTCCTTATGTTCTTTAACCTTGTGTTTGGTGAACTCGTACCGAAGCGGATCGCGCTACAAAAATCGGAAGCATTTTGCATGCTGACGGTCATGCCGATTCATTATATATCGATTCTTCTTTCACCATTCATCAAATTACTTGCAGTATCAACAAAGATAGTGCTTAAAATTTTGGGCTTTAAAACGACGGATCAAGAGGAAGCTGTTACTGAAGAGGAGATCAAAGCTCTGCTTAAACAAGGCGCAGAGACTGGAACCTTTGATGATGAAGAGCGTAAAATGATCGATTCTGTATTCGCTTTTAATGATCGATCCGCACGAGAGATTCGTGTGCCTCGTCGTGATGTTATCAGCTTTGATATCAATGAGCCTTTTGATGAGCTTTTGGATGATATCCTTGAAACTCGTCACAATAGGATTCCGGTGTATGATGATGATATTGACAACATCATTGGTGTGTTACATATCAAAGATGTGATGATAGAACTGAGAAAGGACATCCGTCCGGAGGATTTGGATGTTCGTGCAATGTTGCATGAACCGTTCTTTGTTCCAGAGACAAAGGCAACGGATTCGCTTTTCAGAGCCATGCAGGCAACGCATCATCATATGGCGATTCTTGTTGATGAACACGGGGGCTTTTCTGGTATTGTTACGATTGAAGATCTCGTTGAAGAGATCATGGGCAATATCGACGAAGAATATGATGATGTTGTTCCTGAGATTCAGGTAATCGGCGAAAACGAGTATCTTCTTGATGGAGGATTGTTGATTGATGACCTTAATGAAGAATTATCCCTGAATATCGAGAGTGACGACTGTGATACGATCTCGGGATATTTGATTGAGCAGATTGGACACATTCCTCCTGAGGGTGCGAAGGAAAAGATCACTATTGGCGAACTTATATTTGCTACTGAAGATGTACGAGACAATCGTATTGCAAGTGTAAAATTGACGATCTTACCTCAGGAGGCTCCCGAAGAAGAATACTAATATAAATGATACAATAATAGATGTCGCAAAAGAGCGGCATCTATTTTTCTGTTTTCTGTCTAGAAAAAACTGTTCAAAAACTGGTTTTAGTGTTACATTATATGGTAGGTTATTTTGAATAATTATGATGTTTTGTCATCATTTTAAGAATTAGGAGGATACTGAATTGATTCGCATTGGTCTCGATGTTGGATCGACCACGATGAAATGCGTGGTGTTGGATCAGGATCAGAATATTATTTTCAAAGATTACAGACGCCATCGTTCCAATATTAAGGAAGTGGCGATGCAATTTGTTGAAGACATACAGGAACGTTTAAAAGATGTTACTGATCAAGACATTCATTTTGCAGTTACCGGTTCTGCGGGGATCGGGTTATCTGAAGCGTATAATATTCCTTTTATCCAAGAAGTAATTGCTTCTCAGATTGCTGTTAAGGATCTGCATGACGATATTGATGTTGCAATTGAGCTTGGTGGAGAAGATGCAAAGATACTTTTCTTTACAGGTGGTTCTGAAGTGCGCATGAATGGTTCCTGCGCTGGTGGTACAGGTGCCTTCATCGATCAAATGGCAGTTCTTTTGAATGTTGATCTTGAAACGTTGAACGAACTAGCCAATAAAGCCGAAACCGTCTATGATATCGCATCACGGTGCGGAGTATTTGCAAAATCGGATATTCAACCGCTCTTGAATCAAGGAGCAAAAAAAGAAGATGTTGCGATGAGTATTTTTTACGCTGTTGCCAATCAAACAGTAGGCGGACTTGCTCAAGGGCGTGAGATTAAAGGAAAGGTTATATTCTTAGGTGGCCCGTTAAATTTCTTTACTGGCCTGCAAACAGCGTTTAAAAATGTGCTTAAACTTGAATCTGAGGAAGACTATGTATTTCCGGAAGATGCGCGTTACTATGTTGCAATGGGAGCTGCATTATACAGCAAAAACGAGCTGTCCTTCGATTTGAATGATTTGATGCGTCGTTTTCAAGAAAACAAGATGATGATCAGAAACACGTCGACAACGAAACCTCTGTTTGAAAATGAGCAGGAGTATCAGGAATTTATCGATCGCCACGCGAAATCCACCGTGAAGTATGCAGATATCGCGTCTTACAAAGGCGACGTATATCTTGGGATTGATGCGGGTTCTACCACTGTCAAACTGGTGCTTATTGGCGAAAATAATGAATTACTGTATAGCCGATATGAGTATAGTAACGGGCAACCTATCGCAATGATCAAAGAAACACTTCAGTATCTTTATGAAACGTATCCTGACCTTCATATTCGTTCTTCGGCAGTGACTGGATATGGCGAAGAACTGATTAAGACAGCATTTTCGCTTGACCATGGATTGGTAGAGACAATCGCTCACTTGACGGCAGCACAGTTTTTCCAGCCGGATGTTGATTTTATTATTGACATCGGCGGGCAAGATATGAAATGTTTTAAGATCAAGAATGGAACAATCGATTCGATCTTCTTAAACGAAGCTTGTTCTTCTGGTTGTGGATCGTTTATTTCGACTTTTGCCAGTGCAATGGGTTATGATGTTGCAGAATTTGCTGAGTTAGGCTTACATTCGAAAAACCCTGTTGACCTTGGCAGCCGCTGTACCGTTTTCATGAATTCCTCGGTCAAGCAATCTCAAAAAGAAGGAGCCAGTGTAGAAGATATTTCTGCAGGGCTTTCTATCAGCGTTGTAAAGAACGCCCTTTACAAGGTTATTCGTGCAAATGATGCTGATGATCTTGGCAAAAAGATTGTTGTGCAAGGCGGTACATTTTATAACGATGCGATTCTTCGCGCTTTTGAGAAGGAGATTGGTCGCGATGTTATTCGTCCATCTATTGCAGGGTTGATGGGAGCGTTTGGGTGTGCCCTTTATGCAAAGAAAAATCGTAACAGAGAAACAACTTGCCTGGGATCTGTGGCGCTCAATGCATTTTCATATCAAACATACAGCCGTACCTGTCAGGGGTGTGGAAATCATTGTGAACTGACGATCAATCACTTCAGTAATGGGGAGGAACTGATCGCGGGAAATCGTTGCGAGCGTCCTTTAAACAAGGAAAAAAAGAACACCGATTTGCCAAATTCGTATCTTTATAAGCAGCAATTAATCACAAATATGAAGAAAGAGCAACTCAACGGAGATTTCCCTCATGGTACTGTTGGAATGCCGCTCGGACTAAATGTTTATGAGATGTACCCTTTCTGGACGGCGTTTTGGAATCACCTTGGTTATCGTGTATTGCTGTCTCCGTTTGGGTCAAAACAATTATTTACGAAGGGACAATATACTATCCCATCAGATACGATTTGTTATCCAGCAAAGCTTATCCATGGTCACATTGAGTGGTTACTGGAGAAAGATGTGGATTTCATTTTTTACCCATGCTTAAGTTATAATTTTGATGAAGAGATTAGTGACAACCATTATAATTGTCCGGTTGTTGCTTACTACCCTCAAGTAATAGAAGCGAACGTAAAAAAGATCAACAAAGAAAAATACTTATTTGGATTCTATGGTGTTCACAACAAGAAATTCATGAAGAAACAATTGACAAAGGATCTGGCAAAGCGCGTCGGTGTTTCAAGCAAGAAGATCGGCGAAGCACTTGATGCCGCCTTTGAAGCGCAACAAGCGTATTATGACAAACAAAAAGTTTTTGCAGATCAGGCGATTCGATATGCCCGAATTCATGAACTGCCGATCATCATTTTGGCGGGACGTCCGTATCACGTTGATCCGGAAATCAATCACGGTATTGACCGTTTGATTCAAAGTTTTAATACTGTTGTCATCAGTGAAGACGGCCTGCCTTTTATCTATGGTGATACAAATACACATGTGCTGAATCAATGGACTTATCATGCACGTCTCTACAATGCAGCGAAAACGGCGTTGGAGAATTCTGATATGTCTGTTGTACAACTTGTAAGCTTTGGTTGTGGTTTAGATGCGATCACTGCAGATGAGATGCGTGATATTCTTGAAGCTGGTAGCGATATTTATACTCAGATAAAAATCGATGAGATCAGTAATCTGGGAACAGTAAAAATTCGCCTTAGAAGCCTCTTTGCTACATTGGAACAAAGGAGGAAGCAGTAAGTGTCAGAACAACAAAAACGCGTTGTTTTTACAGAAGAAATGAAGGAAACGCACACCATCCTTATTCCGATGATGCTGCCGATCCATTTTCGCTTAATAAAAAAATTATTAACACTCGAAGGCTATAAAGTCGATATTTTGGATTCTATGAGTCATGATATCATTAGTACAGGCGTCAAATACGTAAATAATGATATGTGTTATCCTGCGCAGCTTGCGATCGGCCAACTGCTTGATGGCGCCATGAACCATGGTTATGACACCCACAAAATCGCCTTACTCCTGACCCAGACCGGAGGTGGATGTCGCGCATCAAACTATATTGCTCTATTAAGAAAAGCCTTGAAGCGTGCCAACCTCGAATATATTCCGGTTCTTTCCTTCAATGTTGTTGGTTTAGAGGATAATCCCGGCTTCAAATTAACTAAAACGCTCTTAAAAAATGCTATGTTTGCTATCATTTATGGTGACATGATCATGAATTTACGCAATCAGATCTTACCATATGCGCTTAACCAGAATGATGTCGAAGCCGTAGTAGATAAGGTTTGTTCGAAGCTTGAACAGCAATTTGAAGAAGGTAAAGGATGCAAAAAGAAAGAGTTGAAAGCAAATTGCCATTGGATCCTTGATGAATTTGCATCTATCAAACAAGTGACAGGGAAAAAGAGAGTAAAAGTCGGCATTGTCGGTGAGATTTATGTTAAATTTGCTCCGTTAGGGAATAATAACTTAGAAGCTTTTCTTGAAAAGGAAGGCTGCGAAGTCGTCGTTCCTGGATTGATGGATTTTGTGCTCTATACTGCTGATGCCGGGATTGAGGACTGGTATCTTTATGGAACTGGTCATACTAAAGCGGTTGTTTCTAAGTTTATTGTGAATTATATTGTATCGTTGCAAAATACTGTAATTGATAGTTATAAGTCTTATCCGCAGTTTAAACCGCAAACACCATTTAAGCATACGAAAGCTCTTAGCAAAAAAGTCATTCACGAAGGAACAAAAATGGGTGAAGGTTGGCTTCTTACTGCAGAAATGGTCGAACTTATAGAATCCGGATGTGAAAATATCGTTTGCACACAGCCGTTTGGATGTTTACCAAATCATATTGTCGGACGGGGAATGCTTCGTAAGATCAAGGAGCTTTATCCTCAGGCTAATATTGTGCCGATTGATTATGATGCCAGCGC
>CAUDRX010000100.1 GCA_958451915.1 uncultured Peptococcaceae bacterium | reverse complement strand
TGATGATGCTTTCAAAGAAGCGCTCATCATCGACCCCGGGGCTGAATCGCAGACGATCATCGCACGCCTCACTGCCCTCGGTGTGACGCCTGCAGCCATCGTCAACACCCATGGCCACTATGACCATGTTGGCGCTGTGGCCGCGCTTCAGGCACGCTATAAAGTGCCGTTCTATCTGCATCCTGATGATGTTGAATGGCTGCGCGAGCCGCTCGCGAGCCTCTTTGGCCAAAATGGCGCCCAGGGCATCGATGATGCCCGTCCGCTGCAGGAAGGTGCTGTCATCGAAGCCAGTGGCGTGACACTCCGCGTCATCCATACGCCGGGCCACACCAAAGGCGGCTGTGTGTTCTGGTGCGAGGCAGGGGACGTGGCTTTTACCGGTGATACCCTTTTTAAAGGCACTGTCGGCCGGACCGATTTTCCCGGCGGCAGCTACGAAGCCATCCTTGAGAGTGTGCAGTCGAAGCTCGCGCCGCTTTCTGACAGCTGCATCGTCTATCCCGGGCACGGTCCCAAGAGCAACATGGCATGGGAGCGCGTGCATAATCCTTACATGCGTTACCAAGCCTAGTGTTGACAAAGCCCGAGCCCTTAGCTAAAATTTTAATATATATCTTTGTGAGCAAGGTTCGTTGTGAGAGCAACGAACTTTTCACTGTTAAACGGAGGCCAAGATCTTATGCTTACAACCAAACCGAGAGGGACCAATGATTTTCTGCCAGGCGAGGTAGAAAAATGGCAATATCTCGAGGGCCTGCTCCGCGAGCTGTTCGCGAAATACCATTACAAAGAGATCCGCACGCCGATCTTTGAACACACGGAGCTGTTCCTGCGCAGTGTCGGCGAGACTTCGGACATTGTCTCGAAGGAGATGTATTCTTTCGAGGACAAAGGGCTGCGCCATGTGACTCTGCGTCCGGAAGGCACCGCCGGGACGGTCCGCGCATTCGTTGAAAATAAGCTGTTCAGTCAGTCACTGCCAGTTAAGCTCTACTACACCGGTCCAATGTTCCGCTATGACCAGCCACAGGCTGGCCGCTATCGTCAGTTCCACCAGTTCGGCTGCGAGGTGCTCGGCAGCGCCGACCCGCTTGTTGATGCGGAAGTCATCACCTTTGCCGTCGATCTTTTCAGCCAGCTCGGACTTAAAAGCCTGAGCGTGCTCATCAACACTGTTGGCTGCGACCACTGCCGTCCACGTTATCAGCAGGCGCTGAAGGATTACTTCAGCCAGTACAGGGATCAGCTCTGCCCAACCTGCCTGGAGCGTCTTGAAAAGAACCCGCTGCGTCTCCTTGACTGCAAGGAAGAAGGCTGCAAGGCTGTTGCTGCCAAGGCACCGACCACCCTTGAGTATGCCTGCGACGATTGCAAGGCGCACTTTGAAAAAGTCTGCGCGTATCTCCAGAGCGTTGGCATCCAGTATGAGGTCGACACCACCCTCGTGCGGGGGCTTGATTACTATACCCAGACTGCTTTCGAAGTCATCATGAACAAAGTTGGCAGTCAGCAGAATGCCATCTGCGGCGGCGGCCGTTACAATAAGCTCGTCAGTGAGATCGGCGGCGATGACATCCCGGGCATGGGATTTGCCGCTGGCATGGAACGTGTGCTCCTGACGATCGAAGAAGAGGGCATCGAACTGCCGGTCAAGCAGGACATCGATGTTTATGTCGCGCCCCTCGGTGAAGCAGCCAAAGAAGTCTGCTTTAAGCTTGTGCACGACCTGCGCCAGCAAGGTCTTATCGTTGAGACCGATTACCTCTCCAAGAGCGTCAAGGCGCAGATGAAGACCGCGGACAAGAACAACGCCCGTTATGCCATCATCATCGGTGATGACGAGCTGGCAAACGGCACCGCCGTTGTGCGCAACATGCTGGAAAGTTCCCAGGAAACCATTCCTTTTGCAGATATCATGAATGTTATAAAGTGAGGTCAGAATATGTTACCGTTAAAGAGAACCCATTATTGCACCGAACTGTCCATTGACAACGTCGGTGAAGAGATCATTGTCACCGGCTGGGTCCAGAAACGCCGTGACCATGGCGGCGTTATCTTCATCGACCTGCGCGACCGCTCAGGCATCGTTCAGGTCACCGTCAACCCAGAACTCTGCGACGCAGATGTCTTCGCCCAGGCTGAACACATCCGCAGTGAATACGTTCTTGGCGTTCGCGGCACCGTCCGCCCTCGTCCGGAAGGGATGGAAAACCCTAAGCTCAAGACCGGTCAGATCGATGTCATCTGCACCGAACTCATCGTCTACAATGCTGCTAAAACACCGCCATACGCCCTCGTTGACGACACCGATGTCGACGAGAACATCCGTCTCAAATACCGTTACCTCGACCTGCGCCGTCCAGTCATGCAGAAGAACCTGCAGATGCGCCACCAGGTCTTAAAGAGTGTGCGTGATTATCTTGACCAGCGTGGTTTCTGGGAGATCGAGACCCCGATCCTCATGCGCAGCACTCCGGAAGGCGCCCGCGACTTCCTCGTGCCAAGCCGCCTCAATGCCGGTGAATTCTATGCCCTGCCACAGTCTCCGCAGCAGTACAAACAGCTGCTCATGGTCAGCGGCATCGAAAAGTATTTCCAGGTCGCTCGCTGCTTCCGCGATGAAGACCTGCGTGCCGATCGTCAGCCTGAGTTTACCCAGCTCGACCTCGAGATGAGCTTCGTTGATGAAGACGAAGTCATGACCCTCACCGAACAGATGGTGGCGCACGCTTTCAAAGAAGTGCTTGGCGTCGATATCCCGCTGCCGCTGCCACGCATGACCTGGGCAGAAGCCATGAGCCGCTATGGTTCTGACAAGCCTGATACCCGCTTCGGTCTCGAGCTGATCGAACTCTCCGATGTTGTCGCAGGCGGATGCGGCTTCAAGGTCTTCGACCAGGCTCTCGAGAACGGCGGTACCGTCAAGGCCATCAATGCCAAAGGCATGGCCGACCTCAGCCGTCGTGAGCTCGATGCCCTCGGCAAATATGTGGCTATTTACGGCGCCAAAGGCCTCGCTTACTTCGTCATGCAGCCAGACGGCGGCATCAAATCGCCGATCACCAAGTTCCTCTCCGATGACATGGTCAAAAAGATCTGTGAAGCGACCAACGCCGAAGTCGGCGACGTGATCTTCTTTGGCGCCGACAGCTTCAAGGTCGTCAACGACAGCCTTGGCCATCTGCGCCTCGAGCTTGCCCGCAAGCGCAATCTCATCGATGAGAGCAAGTACAACCTGCTCTGGGTCACCGAATTCCCACTCTTCGAATGGAGCGAAGAAGAAAAGCGTTACACCGCCATGCACCATCCTTTCACCGCACCGATCGAAGAAGACCTCGAAAAGTACGGCGATCAGCTTGATAAGATCCGTTCCCGTGCTTACGACATCGTATTGAATGGTGTCGAACTCGGCGGCGGTTCCATCCGTATCCATGACCGCGAACTGCAGGAGAAGATGTTCGATCTTCTCGGCCTCTCCGAAGAAGTCTATCGCGAACGCTTCAGCATGCTGCTCGATGCTTTCGAATACGGTGCGCCACCACATGGCGGCCTGGCCATCGGCATCGACCGTATGCTCATGCTCATGCTTGGCCGTGACACCATCCGTGATGTCATTGCCTTCCCTAAGACTCAGAACGGCGCCGATCTTATGGCTGATGCGCCATCTGCTGTCGACCGCAAGCAGCTGCGTGAACTCCACATCAAGCTCGATGTCAAGGAAAAAGACAAAGAAAAAGCAGCCGACGCAGAATAAAAAAACGATTCCATATGCCTTCGGCACACTGCCAGCGTGCAGTGTGCCGGAGGCATTTTTTATTTTGCGCTGCATGCTGATCGGACAAAAATGAGATTATGTGCAGTTGCTGGCTGCGAGATCTTCCTGCCTGGGGGACACGATCTGTGCGATATTTTCGTGAAGCGCCTTTGGATCCCCCCGACGAACGTTGTGTAAATGGCACAAAAAACCGCCCTGATCTTTTTGACAGGCGATCATTTGCTTTATATGACCTAGTGTGTTACAATAATTATTAACAGAGCATTTTCGCACGATATGACATAATGACTATTACGTGCAAAAATGCGCTGTAATAAAAAACAAGGAGTGAAAAGAATGAGAAAAGCAAAACGATGGCTGGCTGTCTGGATGACACTAGCCATGTTCATCACGATGCTTCCGGCGATGCCCACAGCCGCCGAAGCGGAAGTGAGCGATCATGTGATCCCTTTGGGCGACCGTTACGAACAGTATCCTGAAGGGATCACCCTCGATCTGTTTGACTATTGGTTGGATCCGGCGGATACTGATCCGGATGCCGGCACAACTGACGATGGGATTGATGACGGACATGTCCTGAAATTTGGTCAAGGGATGGGGGACGCGTCAGATAATCCCGCGAACATTAACTATTGGACCGAATCTGCAAAACCATTTACTGGCATCGTGAGCAATACTTTGGTGGATGGTTATCCTAAGCTGAATTATATTGATGCTACGCAAAAAGGTGAGGGGGGGTCGCTCAGTTACCTGTTTGATGGTGCGGACAGAACTGGTAAGCAGTCCTATCTGAACGTCGGCGGCTTGCTCCAGCAGGATGAGGAAGGCTATTTCTATTACAATAGCCAGCAGAACTTTGCCGAGTATGATGAAGCTACCAATGCCTTCAAGCTCTATGACACCTGGGGTGTTTACGCAGGGGGGCAGTCACCAAATGGGCAGTTCTTCCCATTCAATACGGGCGCTCAGGTATTTGATGAATCTGCTAATGGAGATCTTGTCCAAAAAGCTGATTCAAATAATCAGAGTGGGCATGTAGATTCCCTCAATAATTTCATCAACCACTACTTTGGCATCCATATGGACACCCGTTTCCAGCAGCCGGAAGGTGGGATGTCTCCAACAACGACGGAAGACATGCCGATTACCTATTCTTTCTCCGGGGATGACGACGTCTGGATCTACATCGATGATGTGCTCGTGGCTGACCTTGGTGGGATCCACAATGCGACTTCGGTCTATATCGACTTCTCCGATGGGGACATCACTGTTTTCGAGGATAGCGCGACAGGCGCAAACAGTAATGGTCAGCCGGATTATGGTGAGACCGTCTATAGCACGACTACATTGAAACAAGCTTTTGAAGCAGCTAATGCAGAAGATAAAACAACCTGGAACGACAGTACCTTCGCGGATGAAACCTATCACACGATGGATTTCTTCTACCTGGAACGTGGCAACACCGACTCCAACATGCGTCTGAAGTTCAACCTCGTCACCACCCCTGAGAGCACCCTGGAAAAGGTCGATCAGGATGGAGAACCTGTGCCAGATGCAAAGTACGAACTCTATCAGACTGATAATGACCAGGAAATATTGATCGCGACCGGGACCACTGGTCCGGATGGCACGTTCATCTTCCGTTATCCGGATGGCAAGACCCTGCCGTTGAGTGATCTCAAGGGAACGAACTATGTGCTGAGAGAGGTCGACGTGCCAGATGGTTATCGCAGTGCTGGCGACATCCATCTTCGATTGCAGCAAAGCAAGTCGGGGCAAGATTCCAAGCTCCTGCTTTCCGACAATGCATGGGACACCGGCGCTTATGCCATGGCAAAAGTACGTGCCATCGCCAATACAACCCCGGTGGATGGAAAGCGTATGATCCAAGATATCAACAATATTAATCGTGATATCGATGAGGGTAAGATCCTTGTAGCAGTCTTCAAGACCGATGATCCTAACATCGAATATGGTGATTCCGTAGAGACTTGTCCGATCGTTTATGGCGACGCCATCAATGGCTGGCAATTCTCTGAGAAAACAGGCATCGAAGCCCTGCAAGAAGTTGCGGCAGCGATGAAGAGCGACACTGAGCTCGAAGGGGTTTATGAATTTAAGCCAGACAGCTGCAATCGTTACTATGCCGACATCGACAACCTGCCAGGCGATATCACAGAATATGCTTGGATGAAGGATGGCAATGGTGAATACACCGGGGCGTACTTCTATACGACCGCAGATACTCTGGAAGAGATCAACGAAAACAATACTTATCAGTTGAAAGCAAACTCTTTCACTCGTGACTTCGCGGTCACCCTCTATGCACCAAACATCAACAATCGCCTGTTGGTACAGAAGACCAACGAAGATGGCTCCCAGGCACTCGCAGATGCTACGTTTGCCTTGTACAGACAAGAGGATCTGACGGTCGCTGGTGATGGCGGCTGGACAAAGAAGTATGATGCCGACCAGCCGGTTCAAACAGTGACAACTCAGGCGCAGTATCCACTTACTGAAGACCAGACCGTTCCTGGTGCAAATGCGATGATGGGCATCCCGCTTGGCGAATACTACCTTGTTGAAACGGCTGCGCCAGCAGACTACAAGATCAACCCACAGGCCATTGCGGTCGTGGTGGATAACAGTGGTGTGCATGTCGATGCGGGTACCGCAGATGATGACATCACTGTCACGTTGGGCGTTGGCAAGGTCGTTAAGAGTATGGTGCAGTTTGCCGTTGACGATGGTATTGATGCCTCCCTGCACGATATCACCGCAACCCTGCAGACCAGTGACAGCTACCCGGATGGCGCCGTTTGGCAGAATGCTGGTGGAGAGATGGCACTGTCTTATGATGCGGAGGATCTGATCCTTGAGTATGGACCGGCGACCCCTGAAGGTGCGACGGTCTTGAGCTATGAGAGCGATTGGGGCCGATTGAACATCACCCAGACCGATCATGATACAACGGCAAACGGCAGTTCGAAACAGGATTTGACCAACCAGTCACTCAATAATCTCTTCTCTGGTACCACGCTTGTCACCGTGGGGGATAAGCTGCAGTCGCCTGGCAACGTGACGATCACCAAGCATGTGGAGAGCACTGTGGAAAGCGATAAAGACGATGCCTATCAAGTCCGCCTGACCGTTGTGGATGGCAATTTCCATGGGGGCGCGATCACTGTCAGCGGCAGTGATCAGCCACTGGTATTCGATACAGCGCATCAGACAGTCCTTGAGATCAAAGATGGTCAAACGATCGATCTCAATGTGCCGGCTAATGTTCAGCTGAAGATCGAAGAGAGCGATCCAGGCAATGCCTTTGATGTGACTTATGCTGTAGATGGGCATCCAACAGGATCGGTGACGGTCACTGCCGGTGAAAACGGCACACAAAACGTAGCGATCACCAATACCCGCACATCGGGTAGCAGCGTGACATTGGGCACGAAAGGTGAAATGGCTGTCACCAAGGAAGTGACGGGCGGCGATTGGCCGGATGGCGAAGACTTTACCTTCACCATTGCAGCTGCAACCGGGACGCCAATGCCTGAGGCCGCCGATGGGAGCGAGCAGCGCTCCATCACCATTTCCAAGCCTGCGGATGGCAGCAATACAGCCGCTGCAAGCTTTGGCGATATCACCTTCACTCAGACGGGTGAATATGTCTACACCATCACCGAGAACAAGGGCGATGCGGATAACATGACCTACGACGATCACAAGCTGACGGTCACTGTGACCGTCGGCAAAGATGAAGATGGTGCGCTTCAGATCGAAAGCGTCAGCTATGACAGCTCCGTGGATGCGGACGACGAAGCAGCAGCCAGGACCTTTACCAATATCATTGGCAAGGAAGAACCGGACAACCCAGGTGGCGGTGGTGGCTGGATCCCTGGTGGCGGCGGCAATGAAGACACCCCGGATCTGAACGTAGAAGACCACTTCTCCTACATCGTCGGTTACCCAGAAGACTACCGCACCGGTGAAAAGACCGACGATGAATCCCTCTGGCCAGTCAAGCCACAGGGCAATATCACCCGTGCCGAAGTGGCCACCATCTTCTATCGTCTGCTGACCGATGAAGCGCGCACTGAGAACTGGACCCGCAGCAATGCCTACACCGATGTCGCCGCCGACAGCTGGTACAACACCCCAGTCTCCACCCTCGGC
>CAUDRX010000099.1 GCA_958451915.1 uncultured Peptococcaceae bacterium | reverse complement strand
GCTATGCACCTCGATGAAAACTGGGGCATCGAGATCACACGCATCCAACGCTTTTTCGATGCTGAAGCGGACGTCTTCAAAGAGATTGATGGCTATCGGTATGCGCACTGCCAGATCACACTGACTGCGATCGCCCCTCAGCCCGACGCCCTCATTCCGATCCCGCGCACACGGCTTGAGATTGAAGGCCCCGACGAGGAAGTAAGAGTGATCCACCGCCGTTTTTTCCTGCGTTTTCTCTCTGCGGGCGGCTGAACGCCCGCATCAGTAAAGGAGGTTTTATCATGTCCACACCTGTTCCATCCTTTGACGCCTGGCTCGCTGAAGCGAAGACCGACCCAAACGCTGCGCACTGCGGTATGTATCTCTGCCACACCGGTGTCGTGCGCGAAGATGCCAAAGCCGCCGTGCGCAACGGCGTAAACGACACACAGACTGTACGCGGCATGCAGTTTTCCTACGATGCCGAACATCTCAGCACCATCATCGCCGAAGCCAAGACCCTCCCTGGTATCTACTACGTCCGTGTCTGGCTTAACGAAGGTACGCTCCAGGTCGGCGATGACATCATGCACATTCTCATCGGCGGCGACATCCGGCCGCACGTGATCAGCGCTCTGGAGTATCTCGTCGGCCGCATCAAAAACGAATGTATTGAAGAAAAAGAGCTGTATTGACAAAGAGAGGCCTCAATGCCGCAACGGGCATTGGGGCCTCTCTTTGTCTCATCGTCCGCAATCAGCAGAGCCTTCAGAATAGAGCATGTCAAGACCATGCGCCAAAGGGTCGATGACAGCAAGTATGTTCTCTTCAGCAGCTTTCCTGCTGCCGGGCAGATTGACGATCAATGTGCGTCCACGGATACCGGCAACACTGCGCGAGAGACAACCTTTTGGGGTGATGCGCATAGATTCGGCACGCATCGCTTCAGGGATGCCCGGCGTCTGTCTTTCGATCACAGCGAGCGTCGCTTCCGGAGTAACGTCCCGCGGTGAAAAACCTGTACCGCCGGTGGTCAGCACCAACGCTGCATGCAGCACGTCGCTGCAATACAGGAGGACATCTTGTATGGCGGGCGCCTCATCCGGCACGATCGCCGTATGGACAACGTCAAACCCTTTCTCTCGCAAGAGACGACAGAGGTTTGGTCCACTGGTATCTTCACGTTCGCCGCGCGCCCCTTTGTCGCTCACAGTGATGACGGCTGCTTTGTAACTCATGGCTTTTCCTTCCTTTCAAAATCGCCGTGCACGCCGCCTGTCTTCGATTCCAGGCGGATGTCGGTGATGACCATGTCTTTCTGCACGGCTTTGCACATATCATAAACGGTCAGCGCAGCAGCTGAGACCGCCGTCAGCGCTTCCATCTCCACGCCGGTACGTCCGTCACAGGAGACCGAGGCGGTGATCCTGACAGCGTGCTGCATCTCGTCCAGGGAGAGCGAAAGATCGATGCCCGCCAAAAGGATCGGATGGCACATCGGGATCAGATCCGGCGTGCGCTTGGCGCCCATGACACCGGCGATCTGCGCCACCGTGAGAACGTCGCCCTTCTTCATGCCACCACTTTGGATGAGGGCGAAGGTTTTTTCATTGACGAGCACGCGTCCGCTAGCCACTGCTGTACGATGGCTCACCGGCTTTTCACCGACATTGACCATCTTAGCGCGGCCTTCGTCATTAAAATGAGTAAAATCGCTCATGATCATCCTCCTATCTGGTTCATGCTGCGCCCTGCCTGGGAATAATGCAAGGCATCAAGGTCGCCGTGCCATTCAGGTTTATGCCGAATGGCCTGCACCAATTGCGCACGCATGCCGTTTGCATCCAATCCCTTCAGGGAAATCTCCTCAGAAGAATGCAGACAAGGCTTGATCTTGCCATCAGCAGTCAGACGAATACGGTTACATTCGCCGCAGAAATGCGCATTCACCGGACTGATCAGACCGACATTGCCCAAGGCGTCCGGCAGACGGTAGAGTTTAGCGACACCACCGTCAGCGTCGACGGGCAAAAGGTCTGGCAACGCCTCCAGCACCCGCGTATAGGGGATAAATGCATTCTCATCGAAATCCAGATGATCCAGCATCGGCATCAGTTCGATAAAGCGCACATCGATCGGATAACGCCGCGTCAGTTCTGCCAGCGGCACGATCTCATCGTCGTTGAAGCCGCCGATGAGGACGGCATTGAGTTTGATCTTCTGAAAGCCGGCAGCGAGCGCGGCCTCCAGACCGGCAAAGAAATCTTCGATACGCCCGCACCGTGTGATATAGGCATATTTCTTTGCATCGAGGGTATCGACGCTGAGATTGAGGCGTTTTACCCCTGCTTTCCTGAGCGGACACGCCAGATCGCGAAGCAGCGTACCGTTGGTCGTCACACAGACCTCACGGATACCTGGAATGGCCGCTGTACGCGCACAGATAGAAATGATGTTCGGTTTGACCAGCGGTTCACCGCCAGTGATGCGAACCTTAGTGATACCCAGCGCTGCGGCTTGGGTGATGGCTTCGATGAGTTCATCCTCGGTGAGCATCTCCTCGTGCCGTCTTTTTACCACCCCCTCTTCCGGCATGCAGTAACGGCAGCGCAGATTGCACAGCTCTGTCACTGACACGCGCAGATAGGTGATCGCGCGTCCATAGCTATCATTCATCGTTCTTCCCTCCAATCTTCATAAGCCCGTTGACCGATTGCCGCCCCTTCTGCCACGACCGATTCGATCATCGCATGCACCCGGTGGCAATTACCGCACAGATAAAGCCACGGAACATCGCCGAGCGGCCTGGCGAGCACGCGCTCCGGCCGCAGTCCAACGGCGATGAGCAACGTCCGGCAGGCCAGCATAGTGCCATCCGAGAGGATGACCGCCTCTAAGTGCCCTGTCCCGACCAGTTCGCGGATCGTCCGCCCACAGCAAAGCCGCACACCCGTCGCCTCCAGACAGTCACGGTTGCGAGGCAGCCCACCTGCATGCGCCCCTCGTTCAACCAGTGTCACTGAAAGCCCCTCAGCTTCAAGCTGTGCCGCCATAATCAGACCAAGATCACCGCTGCCCAGGATCACCACTGGTCCTTCCGGGACTTCGCCATACAGGTTCATGCGGGCCTGCATCTCGCCAGCAGTATAAACACCCTCTGGTCGTGTGCCCGCAAGGGGCAGCGCGCCAGCCGGGATCTCACAGGCCCCTGTCGCCAGGATCACCCGCGCAAAACCGAGCGATCTGCGCGCACCGCTCGCATCTGCCAGCAGCGCCGTCCGCGCCGTCGAAAGTGCCAGTACCGTTGTTTCCATCTGCACATTCACGCCCGCTGGCAGCATCTGACGCAGCATCCTGATGTAACCCGGTCCGTCCAATCCTGCGCCAAAGCCATGATGCGCGCACTGCCGCAGCACACCGCCCAGAGCCACTTCGGCCTCGACCAGGCAAACGGCCGCCTCTTTCCCGGCCGCGCTGCTGGCTGCAGCAATGCCTGCGGCACCGCCACCGATCACAAGAATGTCACACTGTTCCATGTTCCTGCTCCTTCAAAAGTGCTTCTATCCGGATCCGGCAGCGGCTGCCCTGACAATGGCCCAGGCCGCTGCCAACACGGTGTTTGACACCATCCACTGTCCGGGCTCCACGGCAGATGGCCTCCCGCACCGCACCTTCCGTGATCTGACCGCACTGGCAGATGATCGGCCCGTCTTGACGATGGATCCCCGCCCGATACGGGGAAAAGTTCCTGTTGATCGCTGCCTGGCAATGCATTGCCAACCGCTCTGCAACGTCTGCTGTCAGGAGCGCCGCACAGGTCAGCCCCGGCGTCTTCACACCGATCAGGCTGATAAAATCTGGTGCTGGCCGTTCGATGATCAGATCATGTAGTCTCCGGCCACGGTCTGAGACCAGATAAGGGTTTGGCCGCACTGCTGCAAAAGAACGGATCACCTGGGAGGGAGCAAAAGCCGGCAAAAACGCCGCTGCCCGCTCTGCCAGATCGTGCAGGCCCTGGCTTGACGTTGCCCAGAGCGCCCCCGCCAAAGGGCGCGGAGGCGACGCCAGGAGCAGATTTCCCTGTACCGTTGGCACTGCAGTCACACCTTTACCCGTTTCTTCCTCTGCAAAGAGAACGTGGCGCGGAGATGGTGCCGTCCGGTCAAGGATCAGATAATCCGCCGCATCGAGCTGCAGCCTGACCCGGGCAGGAAAGACCAGGTCCTGCACCCGATCGGCTGAAATCCCAGCACAGTTGACGACAGCACGCGCTTTGACGCAATGCCGCGTGGTCGTGAGGAGATAGCCTTGTGCGCACCGTGTGATCGCCACGACAGTTTCCCTTAAGAGGGCCTGTGCACCGTTGGCCAGGGCATTTTCATAGGCAGCCAATGCAAGCTGCCAGGGATCAACGACGCCGCATGTCGGCGCATACAAAGCAGCCTGTACCGTCTCTGAGAGCATCGGCTCCAAACGGCGTGCCGCCTCAGCACTCAAAAGTTCCAGCCCTGGCACGCCATTGACCCGTCCTTGTGTCATTTTTTTCCTGAGATGCGCCACGCCATTTGGTCCCCGGGCAACCATCAAACTGCCACAACGTGCAAAAGGCACATCCAAAGCCTCGCAGAGTATATCAAACCGGGCATTTCCCGCAACCGTGAGCCGGGCCTTAAGACTGCCCGGCTGATTGTCGCAGCCGCTGTAAACAATGGCTGAATTTGCACGCGAGATGCCCGTGCAAACGTCTTCTGCTGCTTCGATCAAAAGCACATTCAGCTGCCAGCGTCTGAGCTGACGTGCCATCATCGTCCCGAGCAGGCCGCCGCCAATGACCGCGACTTCCGTCTCGATCATCATACGATCGGGATGAGCGTCCCGGGAGCTTCCACCGTGTAACCGCCCATGGCAAGCATCTTTTCTTTGAACGCATCGCTTTGCAGCGTAGCGATCAGCTGCTGGACCACTGGTGTTTCCCAGGCATGATCCGGGATGATCAGGTCATACTCTTCGATGCAGATCGGCAGAAAATCCAGATCATAGAGCTGAGCCGCAGAATAGATCCCCATACCCGCATCAGCGCTGCCATTTGCGATCTGCGCAGCCACCGATGTGTGTGTCAGCTCTTCACGTTCATAGCCGTAGATGTCATCGGCGTTCACATGATACTGCGTGCAGAGATAGTCCATGAGCACACGCGTCCCGGAGCCTTTCTGACGGTTCACATAGCGTACACCCTCTTTAGCGATGTCCGCAAAATCGCGGATGTTCAGCGGGTTGCCCTTGGCGAGCATCAACCCTTGCTGCCGACCCACGCAGCGCACGAGTTTGACACCGCCATTCGGGAAATATTTTTTCAGGAACGAAAGATTGTACTGGCCCGTCTCAGTATCGAGCAGATGACAGCCACCGGCATGCGCTTCTCCCCGGCGGATGGCCATGATCCCTCCCATCGACCCCACATGAGTGCTGCTCATATAAACATCTGCATCAGCCAGATGCATCATATCTGCCACTTCATCCAAGAGTGGGTCATGACTACCGATGACAACAAGGGTGTTCTTGAGTTTTTCCAGGTCGCTCAAAAGGCGCACCTGCACTTCATCACCCGCTTCAAAACCCTCGGTCCCCTGTGGCACCACCATGATGCCATCGGCCTTCATGAAGGAAGAAACAACGCCAGCGCCGCGGCTCAACGGAGACGCCGTCAGTTTGTTGCCCACATAGCCCATGCGCACGCGCACGAATTCTTCATATTTCAGACCGCTGACGACCGGCCGGGTCAGCGTCGCTGTCACCATTGCCGGGGGCTGGCTGCTTTGGCAGAACCATGTATCGAGCAATGGCCGCAAGAGTTCTTCAATGACGATGATACCGCTGACCGGATAGCCTGGCACCCCTAAGACCGGCACTGACCCGCAGATCCCCAGGATAGCCGGCTTACCCGGTTTGATAGCGATGCCATGATGCACCACCTCGCCCAGCTCTCGGATCACCGACACAGAATAGTCCTCCCGGCCGGCGGAAGAGCCCGCGTTTAGTATCACTAAATCACATTCAGCCACCGCTTTGGCGACCATATCGCGGATCGCGTCAAATTTATCCGGCACGATCGGGTAGGTTTGCGGCTCTGCACCCCATTCACGCACCATTGCGGAGAAGATGGAAGAGTTGAACTCAAGGATGTCCCCCGGCTTTGGATCGGCACATGGCGAGACGATCTCATCCCCTGTCGGAATGATACCGACGCGAGGTCGGCGGATGACATCGATCTCCAGCACACCACCGGCGATCATCGCGCCGATCGCCGCCGGCGTCACCTTCATATGAGAGGCAAGGATCATCTCGCCGGCACAGATGTCTTCACCGATCTGACGGATGTGCTGCCAGGGCGCTGCCGCCGCATAGATGGTGATCGTGTCATCCTCATTCTGCACGATGTCCTCGATCATGATAACTGCGTCACAGCCTTCCGGCACCGGGTCCCCGGTATCGACAACGATAAACTGTTCCGGCGTCAAACGCACCGGCGTCGTCTCCGTCGCGCCAAAGGTATCCTTCGCATGCACAGCAACTCCGTCCATCGCACTTGCCGCATAATGTGGCGCACATATCACTGCATATACAGCATGAGCCGTGATGCGGCCTGCCGCTTCCTGTACTGGCACCCGTTCGAGTGCGTCGGCAAAGCCGCCGGCGATCAGTTTCGTCAGATAATCTTCGCGTGCCTCCTCAAGCGGTACATTGGTCAAATATTCAAATCCCATGATTCAATCCCCCGAACATATCGTCACTTGAACTTCCACACCCTGCGCAAGTCCTTCACAATCTCTGTCGATACAAAAATACCCGTCACTCCCGGCCAAAGTCGTGATCAACCCCGACTTGCCGCGGATCGGATGCGCCATCAGGCCATCTGCACGCTGCTCCAGACGGCAGCACTGGTACTGCGCCCGTCCGTGGTTGGCGCCCATCTTCTCACTAATGCGCGCTGGGACCGTATAATGATTCGTACGTTTACCCATCAAACGCGCCAAAATTGGCAGGACAAAAAGCTTAGTGATAAAATACGCCGCCACCGGGTGACCCGGCAGCCCAACAAGCGGTTTGTTGCCTTCACGGCCCAGAATGGTCGGTTTTCCGGGCTTGATGGCGATGCCATGCAAGAGCAGATCACCACGTGTTTCGATGATGCGGCAGGTAGCATCCTTCACACCAACGCTGCTGCCCCCGGAGAGGATCACAGCATCACACACTTCTGCTGCTTCGGCGACCACTTCAGCCAGACGTACTGCATCATCCCTGACAATGCCATATTGCCTGACCTCGGTACCAAAAGCGCTGAGCATCGCACCCAGCATCGGACTGTTGACATCGCGCACCTGGCCAGAGCCCGGCGTCTCCTTAGGCGGGATCAGCTCATCTCCCGTCGAGATCACGCCTACGCGCGGCTTTTTAGCCACCTGCACAGCGACCTGACCGATCGCAGCCAGCGCCCCGATATCCTGCGCACCTAAAATACGCCCCTTGTGCAGGATAACCTTGCCTGGATAAACATCATCGCCGCGAAAGATCATGTTTTGCCCTGGCGCAGCCGGCTTCGTGATACCGATGGTCCCATCTCCGTAATCCTCGGTATATTCGATCATGACCACGCTATCGGCGCCAGCGGGTATCGCACCCCCCGTTGGCACAGCCACGCAAGTCTCTGGCATCAGTGACATCCCGGCGCCTTCCCCCATCAGGATCTCTCCCGCCAAAGGCAGGATCGCCGGGATCGCACCACTCGAACCAAAAGTATCCCGCGCCCGGAGCGCATAGCCGTCCACCGTTGAACGGTCAAAATCCGGCACATATTCTCTGGTAATAACATCCTCCGCCAGTGTACGGCCAATCGCCTGCTCCAAAGGAACTGTTTCCGCCTGTGCCAGTGGCACGAACTGTGCATCGATCAATCGCCAGACTTCCTCCGGCGTTTTTACCTCCAGCATTTTTTTACACCTCCGCAATAATCTTT
>CAUDRX010000098.1 GCA_958451915.1 uncultured Peptococcaceae bacterium | reverse complement strand
CATTCCCAGGAGCGGTAGCGCGCTTCCAGCGCCTGCCATTCTGCCTGGTCAACATCTGCCACGCTGCGTGTGCACGCCCGACCGCCATAGATACGATCGAAGGCTTCGCACAGCGCCCGTTTGAGCATACGGGCATCGAGCTTCGGACAGACATCCACGAGATTGGTCACACGCGCCCGCACCGAAGCCACGCCCTTGCTTTTGAGCTTATCCGGAGAAACGTTGAGATAACGCGCCATCTGCGCCCCGTCGGTCTGCATCAGCAGCGTGCCATGGTGATAGCAGCGGCCGGCATGCTCATAGAAAGCATTGCCGCTGACCTTGCGCCCATCCACGAGGATGTCGTTGCGGCCGGACTTCTCCGCCGCGATGCCAAGCAGCCCGAGGGCTGTAAGGATGACGTCCATCTGTCTGGACACATCGTAGTGGGGTTTCTGTGCGAGGAAGGTGAAGTTGAGATTGCCGAGATCATGGTACACAGCACCGCCGCCAGAAAGACGGCGGGCAAGGCGCCCGCCGTCTGCTTCCAGTGCGGTGATATGACATTCTTTCCAGGCGTTCTGGTTCTTGCCGATGACGACGGTGCGCTGGTTCTGCCAAAGGTAGAGGATCACATCCTCAGGCCCCGTGTGCGCCAGCAGCCATTCTTCAAGGGCAAGGTTCCTGTAGGGATCGGTGAAAGGACTTTCTATCACAAACCGCTGCATCATTCGCCAAAATCGTAGCGGACGACCGGATGGCGCGCGGCTTCGACTTCATCGAGGCGGCCGACCGGCGTCGTCACTGGCGCAGCATGCAGGGCATCCGGCTGTTCGTAAGCCATCTGATAGAGGTCACGGAAGACGCCGATGGCCTGATCGAGGGTCTCACGGGACTCTGTCTCGGTCGGTTCGACCATGAGGGCTTCATGCACGATGAGCGGGAAGTACATCGTTGGCGGATGGATGTGGTTATCCAGCAGGCCTTTGGCGATGTCGGTGGCGATGCAGCCCGTCTCCTTCTTCATGCGGGAAAGGTCCATGACAAACTCATGCATGCAGGTCGTGTCATAAGCCATGTCATACAGGTCATGCAGGCCGACACGCATGTAGTTGGCATTGAGCACAGCATTGGCGCTGGCTTCCGGAATGCCTTCACGGCCCAGTGTGGTGATATAGGTGAGGGCGCGCACATAGACGAGGAAGTTGCCATAGAAGCTCTTCATGTCGCCAATGGACTGCGCCGGTTTGACAAAGTGACGGCTGCCTTCTTCCCCTTCCACGAGGAGACCTGGCAGAAAATCTGCAAGGATGGCCTTGCAGCCGACCGGACCGGAACCAGGACCGCCGCCGCCGTGTGGGGTAGAGAAGGTCTTGTGCAGGTTCAGATGGACCACGTCAAAGCCCATGTCGCCAGGACGCGCCCAGCCCATGACCGCATTGAGGTTGGCCCCGTCATAGTAGCAGAGACCGCCGCAGTCATGTACCATGTCGGTGATGGCTTTGATGTTCGGGTCAAAGAGCCCCACGGTGTTTGGATTGGTCAGCATAAGGCCTGCCACTTCGTCGGTGCAGACTTCTTTGAGCTTGTCGAGGTCCACACAGCCGTCCGGACCGGATTCAACATTGATGATCTCATAGCCGCACATAGAGGCGCTCGCAGGATTGGTCCCATGGGCGCTGTCAGGCACGATGACCTTTGTGCGCTTGTGGTCGCCGCGTGCGGTGTGATAAGCCTTGATCAGGAGCAGCCCGGTGAACTCACCATGGGCCCCTGCTGCAGGCTGTAAGGTCAGATGGTCCATGCCGGTGATCTCGCAGAGATCCTTTTCCAGGGTCTGGATCACTTCCAGTGCGCCCTGCACAGTATGCGCCGGCTGCAATGGATGGATGGCAGCAAACCCCGGCAGGTTGGCCATCTCTTCATTCAGGCGGGGATTGTATTTCATCGTGCAGCTGCCGAGTGGGTAGAACCCGTCGTTGACACCATGGCACTTCTTGGCCAGCTCGGTGTAATGGCGGCCGAGGTCGACCTCGCTGATCGCTGGCAGATGCAGGCTGCTTTCTCGGGCATCTTTTTCGTCGACACTGATCACAGGCACATCGCAGGCAGGAAGGATGTCCATGCCGCGGCCTGCTCTCGATCTTTCAAAAACCAACATCTCAGCCCACCTCCTTCACAATACGGACCACATCGTCCATCTCTGCTTTCGTGTTCATCTCAGTGCAGCACCAGAGGATGCGCTTGTCATCCAGCGGATAACCGCCAAGGATGTCCTCTGCCTCCAGGGCAGCGAGGATCTTCTCGGCCGGCACATCGCTCACGGTCACGAACTCGTTAAAGAACGCACCCTTGTTCTCGATCGTAAGCCCTGCACCTGCCAGTCCTTCAGCCAGATAATGGGCCTTGGACAGGGACTGGGTCGCCACCTCGCTGAGGCCTTTATTGCCCATCGTGGACAGATAGACGCCGACAGCCAGTGCGCAGAGGGCCTGGTTGGAACAGATGTTGGACGAGGCTTTTTCACGGCGGATATGCTGCTCACGCGCCTGCAGGGTCAGGACATAGCCGATGTTGCCCTTTGCATCGTGGGTCTGGCCGACGATACGGCCCGGCAGGGCACGCATGTTTTTGGTGGTCGTCGCCATGAAACCGACATAAGGCCCGCCAAAGCCCAGGGAAAGCCCCAGCGGCTGGGCATCGCCGACAGCGATATCGGCGCCGTATTCGCGTGGAGACTTGAGGAGGGCGAGGGTCATCGGATTGACACCCATAATGAACTTCGCCTTCACAGCATGGGTGATCTCACCGATGGCCGCCGCGTCTTCGATGTTGCCAAAGAAGTTTGGCTGCTGGATGTAGACGCTGGCAGTGCCTGCATCGACCGCCGCCCTGATGCCTTCAATGTCCGTCATGCCGTCCGCTGTTGGCGGAACGATGACAACTTCCATGTTATTGCCGAAAGTGTAGGTCTTGATGGTCTCAAGCACCGTTGGATTGACCGCACCGGAGACCACAGCCTTTTTCTGCTTTCTGCTGTAGCACATCGAAAGTGCTTCTGCCGCAGCAGTGGCACCGTCATAAACAGAGGCGTTCGACACATCCATGCCGGTGAGCTCGCAGATGTAGGTCTGGTATTCGAAGATGGATTGCAGGATCCCCTGGCTGATCTCCGCCTGGTAAGGCGTGTAGGCCGTCTGCAGGTTTTCCTTGGAGAGCACGCTCTTTACCATGGCCGGCACATAATGGTTATAAGCACCGGCACCACGGAAGATGTGCGGAAAGATCTTGTTTTTTTCAGAGATCGCCGTCACGATGCGGCGCGTCTCCAGTTCGCTCTTGCCTTCCGGCAGATCGAGCGGTTCTTTGAGTTTGAGTTCGTCAGGGATCACGCTGAACATATCGTCAAACGAATCATAGCCGCAGGCTGCGAGCATTTCCTGGCGTTCCTCGTTGGTATTAGGCACATAACTGCCCATAGGATCACCTTCCTTTACGAGAGGAGTCGGATAAAACGATCATTCGAGCCCATCGAGATAAGCTTTGTAAGCACCAGCGTCCATCAGGGCATCTTCGCCGCTGAAGCCGCTGATCTTGATAAACCAGGCATCATATGGTGCTTCATTGATCTTTTCCGGGGCATCGAGGAGTTCTTCGTTGATCTCAGCCACAGTGCCGTCGACTGGAGCAAGCACGTCGCTGACTGCCTTGACAGATTCGACATCAGCGAAAGCTTCGCCGATCTCAACTTCATCGCCTTCTTCAGGCAGATTGACAAACACCAGGTCGCCGAGCTCGCTCTGAGCATAGTCGGTGATCCCAACGACAGCGACATCGCCATCGATCTTAACCCATTCATGATCTTCCGAATAAAGCAGTTCTTCTCTGATTTCCATAATAAATACTTCCTTTCGTTAATAAATTCTATAAATCTTTCTGATGTACCGTGGACAAGCTTTTGGAAAAATAATCGCGAAGCCTTACTTCGCTCTCTTATAGAATGGCAGTTCCACCACTTCGGCAGCAACACGGCGGCCGCGCACATTCGCTTCGACCTTATCGCCAACATTGACGCTGTCTTTGTCGACCAGTGCCATAGCGACCGGATAGCCCAGGTATGGGCAATGGGTGCCGGAGGTAGTCATGCCGATCTGTTTGTCACCAACGTAGACTTCTTCCGCCTCGCGGATGATACCGCGGCCTGTGACCTTGAGGCCAACGCGTTTGCGGGTGGCAGGCGCTTCCAGTGCTTCCTTGCCGATGAAATCTTCCTTGTCCATCTTGACCGCAAAACCCAGTCCTGTTTCAAGCGGAGAGACCGTCTCATTCATCTCATGGCCGTACAGCGGCATCGCAGCTTCCATACGCAGCGTATCACGTGCGCCCAGCCCGCATGGCAAAAGGCCGAACGGTTCGCCGGCTTCCATGACTTTGTTCCAGAGTGCAACGACATCTGCAGCTGCACAGTAGAGCTCGACACCATCCTCACCCGTGTAGCCCGTCTTGGAAACAAGGCAAGGGATGCCCGCCACTTCACCATCGAACACCGCGTGGTAATACTTCGCAGGAATGCTCTCTTCGTCAGCGAGGGTACGCAGGATCTCCATGGCCTTCGGCCCCTGCAGCGCCAGCTGGCCCCAGTCATCGCTCACATCGGTAAAGGTGGCATCGCCGAATTCGTGGTCTTTGAGCCATTCGAAATCCTTGTCCTTGTTGGAAGCGTTGACCACCAGGAGATAGTCGTTCTCAGCCTTCTTGTACACAATAAGGTCATCCACACAGCCGCCGTTGTCATAGCACATCACGGTGTAGCGGGCCTGACCATCGACCATGTTGCCGAACTTGTTGGTCAGGAGCTTTTCCAGATTGGCCAGCGCATCCGGACCAGTCAATGTGATCTCGCCCATATGGCTGACATCAAAGAGACCGGCTTTTTCTCGCACCGCCATGTGCTCAGCAATCACGCCAGCTTTATACTGGACCGGCATCGAGAAGCCGCCGAATGGCACCATCTTACCGCCTGCAGCAACATGTGTGTCATAAAGAGGGGTCTTTTTGTCCATGTGTTCTCAAACATCCTTTCTTCTGAGTGTCCTTGTGAAACAATGCATTTAAAAAAAGCAAAAGGAGGACTTCTTCTACAACAATGTGTGGAAGAAATCCTCCTTTCTATGACTTCATCAAAACGACGGATGACCCATCGTTGGTGACAGTATCTCAGGCCTTTGGCGCGGTGGATGCGATATCTTCTTCGCTGTAGTTACCTTCCGCATTTGTCAGGGTAGGCAGGCCCTGTTCAACGTTATGGAAGAAGCGCTTGGTTTCTTTCATAACAACGCCGGAGAGGAAGAAGAGACCGATCAAGTTAGGCAGAGCCATGAGGCCGTTGAACGTATCGGAAACGTTCCAGATGATCTCCAGACCACCGATGCAGCCGACATAAACGACGACGACATAGAGTGCACGGTAGAGCAGAGTGATAACGCGTTTTCCGCCGCTGCTCAGACCCTTGAAGAGATAGAGCAGAGCCGTTTCACCATAGAAGCTCCAGCCGAGCAGGGTAGACAGAGCGAACATGATGATGCCAAGGGTAACGACGATGGACCCAAGGTTGAACCAAGGCAGTGCCTGGTTGAAGCATGCAAGGGACAGAGGTGCACCATTGAGGCCGGAGAGCCACATTGGATCGCCATTGCTATCGAAGGAAGTCAGGATAACGAGGGCGGTCAGGGTGCAGATCATGAAAGATACGGTAAATACTTCAAAGATACCCCAGAGGCCTTGTTCTACAGGGTCTTTGGTGGAAGAAGATGCATGGGCGATAGGTGCAGAACCAAGACCAGCTTCGTTCGCGAAGACGCCGCGTGCGATACCATATTTGATAGCAGAACCGATGGTGATACCGACAGCGCCGCCGCCGACTGCTTCAGGATTGAAGGCACCGACGAAAATGGATTCGAACGCATAAGGGATCTCGGTAGCGTTGATGATCAGAACAATGATCGCAAAAACGAGATAGAACAATGCCATGAAAGGAACGAGCTTTTCAGTAACTTTCGCGATACCATTGATGCCGCCGACGATAACGACTGCAACGAGGATAGCGAGGACGATACCAGTGATGTTGACCGGTACGCCGAAAGTATCGTTCAGGGAAGATGCGATAGAGTTCCCCTGGGTCAGGTTACCGATACCAAAGCATGCGATCGCTGCGAAGAGCGAGAAGCAGAACGCCAGGATCTTACCGAGGGTCCCCTGCCAGCCGCCACGGGAACCGAGGCCGTTTTTCAGGTAGTACATAGGACCGCCGGTATACATACCCATCTCGTTCTTTTCACGATATTTCAGAGCGAGGGTAATCTCAGAATACTTGGTCATCATACCACCGGCAGCCGCGATCCACATCCAGAAGATGGCACCAGGGCCCCCGACGGTGATCGCCGTTGCGATACCAACGATGTTACCAGTCCCGATGGTGGACGCCAGTGCGGTCGCCATCGCCTGGAAAGGGGTGATGTTATTGCCATCCTTCGCAGACGCGCCGCCTTTGAGTGCGCCGCCAAGGGTGCGTTTGAAGACAAAGCCCAGTTTTCTGAACTGGAGACCTTTGCTCCAGAAGGTCATGATGTACCCAAAGCCAACGAGCAATGTCAGCATGATCGGCCCCCATACGAAGCCATTCAATGCACGTTCGATGCCCTCAGGCCCTAACAACATATCATACATAATTTCTCCTCCAATCTTTTTCTGACATGTCTCAATAACAACTACTCGACTGATCATCACGTCTATGTCCCCGATGTGACGATCGCCGCGAAAGATCCATCCGCTCGTCCACCGAATCCTGACATGCCATATGTGGTGCCTCGCCACATTTTCACAATGATCGGTCTTGAACAAGTTTTCAGAATCTTAATATAAGACTATATTGCCAAAAGAATTCAATATTGTCAAGCAAATCTGTCAGACGTGCCGTTCTCCTGGCGCGGATGTATGTATTTATATCGCGGACGTCATCTCTGATGACAGAAACAACACTTTGTGCATTTTGTAACAAGGCCTTTACAAAGGGATTTTTGACACCCTGCTGTCAGTTTGGCCATGCTGACTGCTTGTCTGAGAACACATCATTACCAGCCCTTTCCAGCACATCAGTGTTTCTTATGTTTAGCATGATGCATTTGGGATCAGGTTATGATTTGCATATTTCATATAAAAAACCCATTTCTCTTCTCTCTATTCCCTTAAACAAACCGGGTTTTAAGGCATAAAAAAACTGCCTCTGGTTTTTCCAGAGGCAGTTTTCGCGCATTGGTCATTCTTCTTTTCCGGCGCTGGCATAGCTCTCGAAGAACTTTTTGATCAGCGTGTTTCTGCTCACGACACCGACCAGCTTACCATCGTGTACGACTGGCATGTTCTTGAGTTTCTTGCGGTCCATATACTGCGCCACTTCACGCAGGTTCTCGCTGTCTTCTGCCGCGCGCACGTTACGGGTCGCGCAGGCCATGACCGATTCATCAGAGACCGCATCAGCAGCCTTTTCCAACGCTTCTACATCCATATCCGACCAGTGTTTGAAGAAGACCAGCCCTTGTGCACCGGCTCTGTAAAGGATGTAATGGATGATGTCTCCATCGGACAGATACGCGACAACGCGTTTTTCGCCGTCCACCACAGGGAAGCCGCCGACACGATACTGAGAGAACATCTCCACAGCTTCACCGATCGTTGTCGTTTCCTCGAGGTATTTGACATCCTCGATCATCACATCAGCGATAGAGATTTTGGACAATGCATTTTCTTTCATCAGAAATCCCTCCTGTATATTATAAAATATCCCCTCCTCCGCTGAGAAGGGGATATTCTATGGACATGTCAATTGGAAGCGTAGTTAGAGATTGAGATTAAAAATCGTCGTCCTGGCCGCCTTCAACGCAAGGAGCGTCTGGGTTAGCAAGGTAATCTTTGAAGAGGCCATGGATGATATCATTACGGGTGATGACCCCGACCAGTTTGCCTTCATCGAGAACAGGAATGTGTTTCAGATGTTTTTTCTGGATCAACTGGGAAACATTTCTTACAGTATCGGTGGATTCAACAGTGATGACATGATGGGTCGCTGCACCATAAGCACCATCGTTCACGCAGCTGTTCAGGTAAGCACCGAAGCAGTCTACCTGATACCAGCTTCTCACGTGGTTGTACTGTGCATTGCGACGGCGTACATT
>CAUDRX010000097.1 GCA_958451915.1 uncultured Peptococcaceae bacterium | reverse complement strand
CTGTCAATTTGGGAGGAATCCTATGAATATTATTGAAGAAACCAAATCGGCGTTGCGCGCTGCCGTGGTCGCTGCCTGCGAAAAAGCGATCAGCGATGGCACGCTGCCAGCGCTTGAACTTCCGGATTTTGTCATTGAGACGCCAAAGGATGATAAAAATGGTGATTTTTCTACGAACATCGCCATGCAGTTGACGCGGCTCGCCCGTCAGAATCCACGAAAGATCGCAGAAGCCATCGTTGGTGGGATCGAACTTACCGGCCTCGTCGATCATATCGATATCGCAGGCCCTGGCTTCATTAATTTCTATCTTGCGAGCGATTGGCTTTCTGCTGTACTGCCAGCCATCCAGGAAGAGGATGCTGACTATGGCAAGAGTGATGCCGGCAAAGGCGAGCGTATCCAGGTTGAATTCGTCAGTGCCAATCCGACAGGCCTCCTGCATATGGGCAATGCCCGCGGCGGTGCTCTCGGGGATACACTTGCGGCGGTGCTCAATGAAGCTGGCTATGTCTGTGACAAGGAGTACTACATCAATGATGCGGGCAATCAGGTCGAAAACCTTGGCAAATCTGTTGAAGCCCGTTATTTTGAACTGCTGGGCCGGGATGATCACGAGATCCCGGAAGACGGCTACCATGGTAAGGATATCATTGCGACCGCTCAGCGCCTGATCGATGAAAAAGGTGACAGCCTTGTCGAAATGCCTGAAGCAGAACGCCGTAAACTGATGAAGGATTTTGCCCTCCGGGAAAAAGTCGCTGGCATCCACGAGAGTCTTGCGCACTTTGGTGTGACCTTTGACAACTGGTTCAGTGAGCAGAGCCTGCATGATGCAGGGGCTGTCCATGAAGTGGTGGAGATCCTGCGTGAGAAGGGCTATGTCTATGAAAAAGATGGCGCACAATGGCTCCGCAGTACCGACTGGGGCGAAGAAAAGGACGAAGTCCTGGTGCGTTCAAATGGGACACCAACCTATTTCGCTGCTGACATCGCGTATCATCGCAATAAATTTGAGCGCGGCTATAAACGCCTGATCAACATCTGGGGCGCAGATCACCATGGTCATGTTGCTCGCCTCAAAGGGGCGATGACGGCATTGGGATACCCTGGTGACGATATCACTGTCATCCTCATGCAGCTTGTGCGTCTCTATCGCGGCGGCGAGATCGTCAAGATGAGCAAACGCAGCGGCCAATATGTCACCCTCGATGAACTGATCGAGGAGGTCGGTCAGGAAGCGGCGCGTTTCTTCTTTATCATGCGCAGCCCTGACAGTGCCCTCGATTTTGATCTTGACCTCGCTAAAGCGCAGTCCAGCGACAACCCTGTCTATTATGTGCAGTATGCACATGCCCGCATCTGCAGCATCCTGTCAGTCGCTGGCGTTGAGACGAAGAAAGCTGCCGATGTCGATCTTTCGCTGCTCAGGGAAGAGAACGAGCGCGTGCTCATCCGCAAGCTGGCTGAATGGCCGCAGGAAGTAGCTGATGCGGCACGTGAGCTCGCACCTTATCACCTCGCTTACTATGCCAAGGAACTGGCAAATGCCTTCCATAGTTTTTATAACAGCTGCAAAGTCCTGACGGATGATCCGGATTTACGGGATGCCCGTCTGGCACTTGTAGACTGTACCCGTATCACGTTGCGTAATGTCTTGAACCTGTTGGGACTCTCTGCCCCAGAACGCATGTAATTTTGCAAGGAGGAATATCACATGCCACTCGTAAATGTTGACACCCTTTTGACCGCTGCCGAAGAAGGCGGCTATGCAGTCGGTGCTTTTAACTGCAACAACATGGAGATCGTTCAGGCCATCATGATGGCAGCTGAAGCAGAAAAATCGCCAGTTATCATCCAGGCCAGCCAGGGCGCGATCAAATATGCCGGTCTGAACTATATCGTTTCTCTCGTGAGAACTGCAGCAGAAGCTTCCACTGTGCCAGTAGCGCTGCACCTTGACCATGGCACCAGCTTTGACCAGGTTATCCAGTGCATTGGCAATGGTTTCACCTCTGTCATGATCGACTGGTCCAAACACCCACTCGAAGAGAACATTGCTGTGACCAGGAAGATCCTCGATGTCGCTAATCCTCTGAACATTTCTGTCGAAGCAGAACTGGGCAAGATCGGCGGTA
Organism: uncultured Peptococcaceae bacterium; assembly: GCA_958451915.1. Lineage (GTDB taxonomy): Bacteria > Bacillota > Peptococcia > Peptococcales > Peptococcaceae > UMGS1590. Next base: position 6,162 of record CAUDRX010000097.1, on the reverse strand, counting down.
CTGAAGACAACGTTACCGTCAGCGAACGTGAAGCGACCTTTACCGATCCTGCTGAAGCAGAATACTTCGTACAGCAGACTGGTATCCGCTCTCTCGCGGTCGCCATCGGGACCGCTCACGGACAGTACAAGGGTGAACCAAAGCTTGACTTTGAACGTTTGAGCGAGATCAAGAAACGTGTCAATATCCCTATTGTCCTCCATGGTTCCTCCGGTGTACCGGATGAAGCACTGCGCGAAGCTGTTCGTCGTGGTGTTCGCAAGATCAACATCGACACCAACTTGCGTGAAGCTTTTACCGATGGGGTACGTGAAGTGCTCGCTGAAAAGCCAAATGAGATCGATCCACGTAAGATCCTTGGCCCAGCGCGTGAAAAGATGGCAGAACGTGTTGCTGAAAAGATCCGTATCTTTGGCAGCAACGGCAAAGCGTAAGGAGGCGTTGACTGATCATGGAAAGAGATCTCGTTATCGAATTTGCGCGTGTCACAGAAGCCGCAGCGATCAACTGTGCCAAGTGGATCGGCCGCATGGAGAAGAATTCTGCGGACGGTGCTGCTGTGGAAGCGATGAGAAAAATGTTTGATACCATCCGTATCTCCGGTACAGTTGTGATCGGTGAAGGTGAGATGGATGAAGCGCCGATGCTCTATATCGGTGAAAAAGTCGGTCTTGGCGGGACGGAAGTCGACATCGCTGTGGACCCTCTCGAAGGGACCAACCTTACTGCAAAGAACCAGCCAGGCGCCATCGCTGTCATGGCTGTTGCTGAAGCTGGCGGCCTGCTGCACGCACCGGACATGTATATGGATAAGATCATCGTTGGACCTCGTGCAAAAGGTGCCATCGATATTGACAAGACTGTCGAAGAAAACCTGAAGAACGTGGCTGCCGCCCTTGGCAAAGATGTCAGTGAGATGACTGTCTGCCTGCTCGACCGTGAACGCCACGAGCATATCAAACAGGCTTGCAAGGCCCTTGGTGCGAAGGTGAAGCTGATCACTGATGGTGACGTTGCGCCAGCCCTCACGGTTGCAATGGATACTGGTGCCATCGACATGATCCTCGGTATTGGCGGGGCACCGGAAGGTGTGCTCGCAGCAGCCGCTGTGAAATGTCTGGGCGGTGATATGCAGGGCCGCCTTGTACCGGAAAACGATGAACAGGTCCGTCGTATGGAAGCCATGGGTCACAGCGATGTCAACCAGGTTTACAACCTCAACGATCTGGTGACCGCAGATGATGTCATGTTCATTGCCACCGGGGTGACTTCCGGTGATGTGCTGCGCGGCGTACAGGATCTTGGCAGCCGCGTCAAGACCCATACGGTCGTATTGCGCAACACGTCCAAGACCATCCGTTTCATCGAAGCGCTTTATAAGAAACCGGAAGAAGTTAACGCATAAGTTTTCCATGCGCCTCTGATCGCTTGCGGTCAGAGGCGTTTTTGTTAAAGGAGGCGGGGCCGTGAGCAAATGTGATTACTGCATGTATTATGATTATGATGAAGAGATGGATTATTACGTTTGCGACATGCTGCTCGATGAAGATGAGCTCTATAAATTTATGAGCGACACATTTGACGATTGTCCGTATTATCGTATGGGTGATGATTATACCATTGCCCGCAAGCAGTAGTGATGGTTTGTATGGATCAGAGCTGCTGAGATTGGGATGATCGAAAACGATGGGTTTAAGGAGGTTGAAAAGATGATCACCATTGATCAGGAAAGATGCATTGGCTGCGGTGCTTGCGTGGCAGATTGTTTCCCGGAAGCGATCAGGATCGTGGATGGCAAGGCTGCGGTAGTTGGCCGCTGTATCGAATGCGGTCACTGTTTTGCTGTCTGCCCGACAGGAGCCGTTGATATGGGCGAAGAGTATCCAACAAAGGATGTCATCGAGTTTGCAGATTGGCCACCGGAATTTGACGGAGATGTATTGCTCGCTGCGCTAGAGTCGCGTCGCAGCATCCGCCGCTTCAAACGTGGCAAGGTGCCGCAGGCGATGCTGGAGCGTGTGCTTGACGCAGGGCGCTTTACGCCGACGGGCAGCAATGCGCAGAATGTGCGTTATGTCGTCGTGCAGGATGTGCTGGAGATGGTCAAAGCCCAGGTTTGGGAGAATTTCCAGGCGATCATCGATGGCTACGTGGCCAGGATGGGCAAAGGCCGTCTCTATGATACACTGACTCGCATGCAGGCGCGGCACATGGCTGACCCTGCGGATGACCGGTTGTTCTTCAATGCGCCAGCGCTTCTCATCGTCTGCTCGCCAGCGCCGCTCAACGGAGGACTGGCAGCATCAAGCATTGCACTGATGGCGCATGTGGAAGGTTTGGGCACGCTTTACAGTGGTTTCATCCAGATGGCGCTCTCTCAGAGCCCCGCACTTTGTGAAGCTTTGGGTGTGCGGCCGGAGGAGATCGTTGCCTGCCTGCTGATCGGCGTGCCAGATGTGACCTACGAACGTACGGCGCCGCGCAAGGCTTTGAACGTTGAATGGCGATAGCCTCATTTTTTACAGCAAACATGTGTTGATGCGCCTCTGACAGACTGACTGTCAGAGGCGCATTTTTGTCAAACAAATGGCTGACATTGTCTGTTGAATATATTCTTTTGGATGACGTATTATAAAAAAAGAGGAGGCGGGATCATGAAGCACAGCGAATCCACTTCTCGCACCCGTCAATCCTTTGCAGCTTCATTGAAAAAACTGGCCAGTATTCAGCCGCTTTCAAAGGTGACAGTGAGCGCGTTGCTTGACGACACAGGCTTTAATCGCAATACTTTTTATTATCACTTCAGAGATATCTACGATCTTTTGCATTGGACTTTGGAGCAAGAGGTATTTGTAGTGGTGGAACAGCTCGATTTACTCAGTGATTTTGAGGAAGCGATCAATTTCTCTCTGGACTATATCAACGAAAATGCCGCTTTTTTCTCGCACATCAGCCATTCACTGGGTCGGGAGGCGTTAAAGGACTTCTTTCATGCAGATATTGACCATGTGGTGACGAAGATTGTCGACGATACCATACAGCAGGAGCGTGTGCAGGTGGCAGACAGCTATCGGGATTTTCTGATCCGTTTTTATGCAGATGCCATCGCTGGTGTTCTGCTGGATTGGATCGATGCGCAGGGCTGTGGCGACCGCGCAACGATCATTGCTTATCTTTCTGTAACTTTGCGGGCGGCTGTTGTTGGTGCATTACACGCGGGTGCGATCAACTAAGATACGAAGGAGGCTGTAAAATGAGACTGTTGATCTCTGTGTTCAGCGTGACTGGCATGGCGCTGCTCAGTCTGGGCTATGTTATGCGCAGGCGTTGCCTGCAGCAACCAGAAAATAAGCGATGCCAGCATCTCAGCCGGGAATTGCACAAGCACCATAAAACGCTTGCAGCAGCGGTTTATTTGCTGGTGGGACTGCATGCAGTGATCTTATTTATGACCGCACCTGTTATCCCTGTCAATATTGTTAGTGGTTGTCTTTGTCTGTTTTTGATGACTGGCATTGCCATCACTTATTTCGCACGAAAAAAACTGGGTAAACGCTGGCTCTGCTGGCATCGGTTGTTCACGGCGCTGCTCTGGCCGATCCTTATTCTGCATGTGCTGTTGCAGATAAAGCATTGAATGGCGATGAACGATGCTCATGTTTTTCGGGACCACATCCTTGGGTGCGGTCTTTTTTTATTATGACAGGCGGTGAGATCGTATTGTCTGAACGGATGCTAATTGTTAAATAAAATGAAAGGTACTCACTGATTACGAAAAGCAGACCGAGCTGCCAGGAAAGAGAGGAGGATGGGCGATGCAGATAAACCACCGTAAAGCGACGAAGCAGCATATCGGAACGATCTTCCTGACTTTTGCAGCGTTCCTGCTGGTCGCTGCAGTATTGCTCACCCTGATCTGCTTTCTGAACTTTGACCAGAACTATCGTGAAGTTAAACAGACGTATTATGCAGCGCAGTGCGACCAGATCATTTCAGATGTGGAGACGAGTCTTCAATACGGGAAACGTCTCGATCACTATTTTGGGATCGAGGAGGTACTCGCCCGCACTCAGGCACTCTTTGACGAGGATACAGTAGAGGCAGCGGTGCTCAGTCTGGATGGCCGGACGCTTTACAGCACTTACGATGCAGATACAATGATCGCGCGTATCCTCGACAGTGAAGAAGGGCAGACGCTTGTGAGAACGCTTTCAGCAGATGATACCTACGCCCTCCTTGCTGATGAAGGGTATGAGGTGCTGGTGATGCCGATCAATGCTGGCGAGGTACAGGAAGGCTGCTTTGTGCTGAGCTATCCAACGTCAGTCTATGCGGCGCAGCGTACGACGATGGCAGGAGATTGTCTGCAGCTCTTTGGTATCGTCTTTGCTCTCGGGCTGGCAGTGCTCCTGATCTATTTCCTGATCGTGCGCCGGCGGTTGGTCATGCAGGATGAGAGCATGCGCCGGGTCCTGCTCTTCGGCGTACCGTCGGGGATCCTTTTGGGACTTATCTTTATCACAGGGGTAGCGAATTATGCCCTTTTCCAGGATCGCTATGAAATGGCCCTTCAGGAGGACGTGGGATCTGTGGTTGAGTACATCGGCATGATGTGCGAGGAAGTCCACGATAAAGGTGTTGCTTATGAAGAAATGGATGGACTGGACGATTATCTGGCGGAAAAAGTCGCGCAGATGCCAATGCTGGAAGATCTGCGCATCAGCCATATCCTTTATGACAGCAGTCATGTGCAGGATGATCCGACCTCGGATATCGTGGCGGTGCAGCTTGACAATGGCGATCAGCCGCTGAGCCTGGAAGCGATCATTTCGCACGATTATGTTCAGGAAAAGATGATGACGCTGTTCTTCGTGTTTCTTGCGACTTTCATTTTTTGCGTGGTCATTATTGTTGAACTGATCCGTTTGCCGGAGATGATCATTCAGCGCAGGCGTCCGGACTTTGGAAGTGATGATCCGGCAAGTTATGAGTATTTTGCAAAGAACGTTCGCATTCTGTCCTTTTTTCAGACCATGGCCCGTTATCTTTATCTGCCGTATTCTGCATTGCTCATCATGCAGTGGGGGCAGAGTGTGGGAGGACTGAGCGTAGGGATCACAGCTTCTTTGCCGCTGGCCTGCGAGTATGCTGCGCATGCGGTGGCGATGGCTATCTTCCCGAAGTGGGTCAAATATCCGGATCGGCGCGGCCGCATATTCTTCAGCATTTGTCTGGTGCTGGTGGTCGTTGTCAATCTGGGATGCTTTTTGACCCATTCTGCGTGGGTGCTTATTTTGCTAAGGCTTTTGGGTGGCTTTGCTTTTGCAGGTTTTGTCTATTTTATGAACATTGTTACATCAGCTGGAGAAGCGGATGCATCGTATCATTTCGTCAATCAGGCCCAGCTTAATGCTGGGGTCATCGGCGGCAATATGTGCGGTGCGGGGATCGCTGCGGTCATCGTGTCTCTGTCGGGATACAGCTTTGCTTACGTCATCTCAGCGGTGGTCTTTGCTGTTTTTGGTCTCTTTGCTATAAAGATGACGCCATGGATGCTCCTGGAACACTTCGCTGAGTCAAAAAAAATACAGGCAGTGAACCAGACGGGGCGTGGGGGGGTTCGTACGACGGCGCGGCTGATATTTTCACCGGCGGTGCTGCGCTACTTTCTGCTGGTCATGATGCCATTGCTCTTTGTCGTACTTTACACGGTAACGCTGATCCCAACCCTGGTCACAGGGCAGAGCAGTGAATTGCTCCTGTCGTACTGTTATATTGCCAATGGGCTTGCTGGATTTTATCTGGGGCCAGGTTTGACGAGACTCCTTGCCGGACGGCTGAGTCTGGCAAGGAGTCTGTTTGGTGCGCTGCTCATCGGCTGCGCTGGCGTGCTCGTCATCGGTCTTCTGCCGTTTATGGTCATGGTGCTGGTGTCATCGGCGATCTTTGGTATGCTTGACGGCTACGGGTCACCGCTGGCGATCGATGGCTTTCTGGCGCTGCCAGCGGTCAATGCACGTCTGGATGAAACGACGGCAACTGCACTTTATGTCGCCCTGTCTAATGTAGTAATGGCGGTGGTTCCTGTTTTGATAGGGGCATTGACTGAGATCAGTGTAGCAGGCACAGTCAATGGGCTGGCTGCGATGTATCTGATCTGCG
>CAUDRX010000096.1 GCA_958451915.1 uncultured Peptococcaceae bacterium | reverse complement strand
TGCCTTGAGAAACAAGGCGTTGATCTGGTGTTTGGCTTGCCGGGGGGCGCAGTCATTCCATTGTATGATCGTCTAAAACATTTCAGTGTGAAGCATATTTTGATGCGCCATGAACAGGGTGCCATCCATGCAGCTGATGGCTACGCCCGTGCGACAGGAAAAGTCGGCGTTTGCTTTGCGACCAGTGGCCCTGGGGCGGCAAACATGATGACGGGTCTTGGCACCGCATCGATGGACTCGATCCCACTGGTGATGATCAGCGGGCAGGTAGCGAGTTCCCTGCTTGGGAAAGACAGCTTCCAGGAAGCCTATGTGACTGGTATGGCAGATGCTGTGACGAAAGCCACTGTCATGGTCAAGGATGCCAAGCAGATCCCTCAGGTCCTGGCAAATGCATTTTATATCGCGGCCAATGGTCGTCCGGGTCCGGTCCTCATCGACATCCCAAAAGACATCTTTACTCAGGATGTCAAGAACCCTGATCTGGATGCAGAGGTCACGGAACGTTATAAGAGAAAACTGAAAGGCAGCGTGATCACGCGCGAACAGATCCGCAAAGTGGAACGCATGCTCAGTGAAGCGGAAAGACCGCTGATCATCGTCGGCGGTGGCGTCAATACGACTGAAGCTGTGCAGCAGGACATCCTGAAAGTCGTTGACACCCTCGATGTACCGATCTGCCAGACCCTGATGGCCAATGGGGTCATCCCTGGTGACCATAAGAACTTTGTCGGTATGGTCGGGATGCATGGGACGACGGATGGCAACTATGCGATCCAGCACTGTGATCTCCTGCTGGCAGTCGGGATGCGTTTCGATGATCGTGTGACGAGTGATACCAGCCGTTTCTCTCAGGGCTCGAAAAAGATCCATGTGGACATCGACTCTTCAGAGATCGGTAAGAATGTCCACGTTGATATGCCGATCGTTGGTGATGCTGCAGAATTCTTTGAACTGCTCGCCGGTGAATGCGCCGATGAGAGCGCGGATCACAGCGCATGGCGCGCCGAGATCGCTGCGAACTATCGGCCACTTGCCAAGGGTGATCCAGAGCCTGCCGCCAATGGAGCTGTGTGATGTCATCAATGCAGAACTGGATGAGGACACGATCGTCGTCACCGACGTGGGCCAGCATCAGATGTGGTCGGCCCTCTTCCTGCATCCAAAAGGTCCGCGCCATTTCCTGACGTCCGGCGGCCTTGGCACGATGGGTTATGGGCTGCCGGCAGCGATCGGGGCACAGTTCGGCAAAAAAGATGAACGAGTCATCCTGATCACCGGGGATGGCAGCTTCCAGATGAACGAGCAGGAGCTCTGTATCGTCAAGGAATTCCAGGTGCCGGTGAAGATCGTGATGTTCAACAACGGCTATCTTGGTATGGTCCGTCAGTGGCAGGAAATGTTCAATGATGCGAACTACGCAGCGACACCGCTCGAAGTTGGACCAAAGTGGGATAAGCTCATGGAAGCCTATGACATCCCATACCATCGCATCGATACACTCGAGCAGGCAAAAGCAGAACTCCCAGCCCTGCTCCGGGCTGATGGACCGGTGTTTATTGAATGCAAGATCAACCGCTTGTCTAACGTTTACCCAATGATCCCAGCAGGTTGCTCATTAGATGAAATAGTGGGGGAATTTGAAGATGAAGCATAAATTAGCAGTAACTGTAGAAAACAATCCAGGTGTTTTGTCTCGTGTATCCGGCCTCTTCTCCAGACGTGGCTACAATATCGACAGTCTTGTCGTCAGTGATACTGAAGATCCGACCGTCTCCCGCATGACCATCGTGGTCCATGGCGATGAGGTGACCATCGAACAGGTGACAAAGCAGCTTCACAAGCTTATTGACGTCATCAAAGTCAATGACATCACACATGAAGACATCGTCGAGCGTCAGCTTCTCATGATCCGTGTTTCCTGTGACAGAGAGACACGTGGGGAGATCAAAACGCTGATGGATATCTTCCATGCGCGTATCATCGATGTTGGTCGCCGCTCCATGATCATTGAAGCGACCGGCGATGATGATAAGATCGAAGCGATCATCAAGACCCTGCGCCCATTTGGCGTCCAGGAGATCGTTAAGACCGGGGTCAGCGCGATGGTGCGCAGCCCTAAGGAAAAGTGAGATCTACCGAAGTGATTCGGAGATTATAAAAAACATTTCTAGGAGGAAATATTAAAATGGCAGCAAAAATCTACTACAAGACAGATGTCTCTCAAAATGTATTGGCTGGTAAACAGCTCTGCGTGGTCGGCTACGGTTCCCAGGGCCATGCGCATGCAAAGAACCTGCGTGACAGTGGCTACAGCGTCATCATTGGGATCCGCGAAGGTAAGTCCGCGCAGGCCGCAAGAGAAGACGGTTTCGATGTTTACCCAGTCGCAGAAGCGGTCAAGAAGAGTGATGTTATCATGATCCTGACCCCGGATGAGACTCAGCCAGATATCTATAAGAACGAGATCGAACCAAACCTCGAAGCAGGCAATGCCATCGGCTTTGGTCATGGTTTCAATATCCACTTTGGTTACATCAAAGCTCCGGAAGGTGTAGACGTTTTCATGTGCGCACCAAAGGGCCCGGGCCACATTGTTCGCCGTGAGTTCACCAAAGGCTCCGCAGTACCTGATCTCGTTGCAGTGGCACAGGATGCGACCGGCAACGCGCTTCAGATCGCACTCTCCTGGGCAGACGGTATCGGTGGTACCCGTGTCGGTGTCATCGAGACCACCTTTAAAGAAGAGACGGAGACCGACCTCTTTGGTGAACAGGCTGTTCTCTGCGGCGGTCTGACCTCCCTCATCGAAGCTGGCTTCGAGACTCTCGTGGAAGCAGGCTATCAGCCAGAAATGGCATATTTCGAATGCTGCCATGAAATGCGCATGATCGTTGACCTGATCTATGAAGGCGGCATGGACAAGATGCGCAAATCCATCTCCAACACTGCTGAATACGGCGATTATGTCACTGGCCCACGCATTGTGACTGCCGAGACCAAGCAGCATATGAAAGAAGTATTGGCAGACATCCAGAGTGGCAAGTTTGCACAGGAATTCCGTGGTGATTATGCAAATGGCTTCAAGGAATTCTATGCAATGCGTGAGAAAGAAGCCGGCCATCAGATTGAAGAAGTCGGCGCACAGCTCCGCAGCATGATGCCATTCCTCAACGCAAACGACAAAAACGACTGATCAAATAATGCCTGACAAACGATCAGGCGCCCTTGGATAAAAAGTAAGGAAGGTGTTGCTATTGAACGGCGCGGAAATTTTAGTTCAAGCATTGCGCGACGAAGGTGTAACGGATATCTTTGGGTATCCGGGTGGTGCCTTATTGGAAATATTTGATGCGCTCGACCAGAGCCCGATTAACAATATCCTAGTTCGCCAGGAACAGGGAGCCGTGCATGAAGCGAGCGGCTACGCACGTGCAAAGCACACCGTAGGTGTTTGCATTGCAACGAGCGGTCCGGGTGCGACGAACCTTGTCACTGGCATCGCTACGGCTTACATGGATTCTATCCCATTGGTCGCGATCACTGGCCAGGTTGCCAAGCATCTGATCGGAACCGATGCGTTCCAGGAAACGGATATCACGGGCATCACGACGCCGATCACCAAGCATAATATCCTGGTGCAGAATGCTGAAGATCTGCCGCGTATCGTGGCAGAAGCGTTCTACATTGCCCGCTCGGGCCGTCCGGGCCCGGTGCTGATCGACATTCCCCGTGATGTCTCGCAGCAGCAGGTGGCGGTCTACGAACCGTGGAAGAACGTGGATATCCGCAGCTACAAGCCGACCATTTACGGCCATGCCGGGATGATCAAACGTGCTGCAAAGGCGATCGCTGAGGCGGAGCGCCTCGTGATCATCGCGGGCGGTGGCGTGAACACCGCCGGTGCGACAAAAGAGGTTATGGATCTGGCGACACGAAAGAATTGCCCGATCGTTTGCACGATGATGGGACTAGGCAGCGTGCCAGCATCCGATCCGCATGTGGTCGGGATGCTCGGGACTTATGGCAATCAGGAAGCGAATTCGCTGATCCGTCAGTCGGATGTGATCCTGGCTGTTGGCACCCGTTTCGATGATCGTATCATCAATGCGCCAAATCTCTTCGCTCCAGACAGTTTCATCATCCATGTCGATGTAGACCCGGCGGAGATCGGTAAGAACATCGATCCGGCTATTCCGATCGTTGGCGATGCAAAACAAGTTTTGATCCAGTTAGAAGAAGCCATTCAACGAAAAGAATCTGCCCTCGTGGACTGCGGTTATCTGGAAAAGGCGCAGGGTGCGCCGGTGCCGGACCGTATCGTGCCTAAGGTGCTGGATAAGTTGAGTGACCTTGTTGATATCGATCATACATTCTTTACCACCGATGTTGGTCAGCATCAGGTGTGGGCTGCCAATTATCTCAAGTGTCAGAGACCGCATCAGTTTATCTCTTCCTGCGGCCTGGGCACAATGGGGTATGGCATCCCTGCTGCGGCAGGCGCTCAGGTCGCTTGTCCGGACAGCACTGTTGTCGCTATCACTGGCGACGGCAGTTTCCAGATGGGGATGTACGAGCTGGGAACGATCATGGAACAGAATCTGCCTGTCAAAGTTCTCCTCTTTAACAATCAGGCGCTCGGCATGGTCCGTCAGCTCCAGTATCATTATGTTGGAAAACGTTATTCAAATGTTCTTTTCCAGTGTGATATTGATTTTTCGAAGATTTTCGAGGCGTATGGGTTTAAGACCTATCGTATCCACAACGAAGATGAGATCGAAGACGTTCTCAGGGAAGCCCTCGCTGATCCGAAGTGTGCACTGATCGAATGTGCGGTACCGATGGAGGATAATTGTTCACCAATTACTCTCGGTGGCGCGAACATTGACGACATGGTCAACTGCTGATCAAGAGTTATCAAACTGCAGCACGAATGTGCTGCAGTTTTTGTATGTACGGGATTTCTCAGAACATTCTATAAAGATCGAAGCAAAACAGTTACTGATAAAGTCCTCTTGACAAGGACGCGGACTTCCGCTAATATCCTTAAGTAGCGGATGAAAATCCGTCCCTAATAGACGAAAGGGCGTGGTGAAATGAAAGACAACGCGATCTCTAAACGATATATCGTTGATGAGCAGATCTTGCCAGAGGCCATCCAGAAAACTGCCCAGACAAAAGAACTATTGGCTAAATTTCCAGGGCTTACGATCAATGAAGCTGTGAAGCAGATCGGCCTGAGCCGCAGCGCATTTTATAAATACCGTGATGGCATCTTCCCGTTCTATGAAGCGGTGAAGGAAAAGATCGTGACCATTCAGATCAACATGGAGAATCAGGCAGGTGTGCTTTCGAGCTGCCTGAACGTGGTCGCAGATTCTGGCGCCAATATCATGACGATCAATCAGGGGATCCCGATCGAAGGTATCGCGCGGGCAACGATCTCTTTTGAGTCTCATTCGGATGAGCGCTATAACCTTGAGCTTATGCTCGAATCGTTGTACGAAGTACCTGGCGTGTTAAAGGTCGAATTGATCGGTCAGAACGTTTGAGCAGAGGATGGAGGCGAATTATGAGCAAAAGAACGATCCATGTGGCGCTTTTAGGCATGGGGACCGTGGGTTCCGGTGTCTATGAAGTGATCGAAAGATTACAGAAGGATAATTTTTTATATAAGGTGGGGGCTGAGGTGCAGGTTAAACGCATTCTCGTCCGTTCACCGGAAAAATATGCCGGTCAGGTGGCGGCGCATACGATGCTGACCACCGATTGGCAGGATATTGTAAACGACGATGAGATCGAGATCGTTGTCGAAGTGATGGGGGGCATCGAACCTGCCTTCACTTATCTCAAAGAAGCGCTGCGTGCTGGCAAGAGCATTGTCAGTGCGAACAAGGACATGATCGCTGTGCACGGGCGGGAGCTTGAACTGCTGGCACAGGAGATGAAGCGGGATTTCCGCTATGAGGCTTCGGCTCTCGGCGCGATCCCGATCGTGCAGCCACTGAAAGAAAATCTTGCTGCGAACCATTTTACTGAGATCGTTGGCATCATGAATGGCACGACCAATTACATCCTGACAAACATGGCTGAACAGGGTCTGGGGTTTGAAGAAGCGCTGGCGGAAGCGACGGCGCTGGGTTATGCTGAAGCGGATCCAACGGCGGACATCGAGGGCCTGGATGCGGGGCGCAAGGTGGCGATCCTGGCAAACCTCGCCTTTCATACACCGACGGTGTTCAACGATGTGCATGTGGAAGGGATCACCAGGATCTCCAAGCTTGACATGGAATACGCCGAATCCATTGGCTGTGTGATCAAACTGCTGGGTATCGTCAGCAAGCAGGATGACGGATTGTGCCTGCGTGTGCATCCGGCGATCCTTGCAAAGAGTCATCCGTTGGCCAGTGTCAGTGGTTCCTTCAACGCGGTCTTTGTAGAAGGTGACGCTATTGATGAAGCCATGTTCTACGGCCGTGGTGCTGGCAAGTTGCCGACTGCCAGTGCTGTTGTCGGTGATCTCATTGATGTCTGCCGGGACATCGTCTATGGCTGTGAAGGGCGCATTGGCGACTATACCTACGAAAACATTCCGATCAAGTCGATGAGCCAGATGAAGAGCCGCTTTTATGTGCGTCTCTGCATTGCTGACCGTCCGGGTGTTCTCGGTGAAGTAGGGATGCTCTTTGGCGACAGTGGTGTCAGCATTGCTCAGGCGATGCAGAAGGACTCGACGAACTCTGAAGATGCTGAATTTGTCATCATCACCCACGAGGTGTTGGAAGAAAATTTTGATGAGGCGCTTGCACGCCTGAACAGCACCGATGCGGTACGTCAGGTGGAAAATGTGATCCGTATCTATGGGGGGCTGCCGCAATGAATAAACAGGAATGGTTTCAAGGCGCACCGGAGATCGTGATCAAGACGCCGGCAACTTCGGCGAATATGGGGCCGGGCTTCGACTGCCTCGGCATGGCTGTGAATCTGCACAACGAACTCTGGCTGAAGGTGCTCCCAGAGGGCGAGACGCCGCAGATCACTGTGGAAGGCTATGGTGAAGGACAGGCTGAGCACCTTGACAACCTTATCTATCAGACCTATGTTGATGCGATGGCGGCGCTCGATCGCCAGGCACCGCCCCTCGCACTGCACTGTATCAACCGTGTGCCGTTTGCCCGCGGGCTCGGTTCCAGCTCGGCTGCGGCAGTGAGCGGACTGGTGGCGGCGCAGATCGTCTCTGACGGGGCCTTTTCCAAAGATGATCTGATGCAGATGGCGACAGCCATTGACGGCCATCCGGACAATGTGCTGCCGGCACTCTTAGGCGGCATTGTCATCGGTTGCATGGATGGCGACGGCCGTGTCGTGGCAAAAAAGATGGCGCCGTTGGCGGGGCTTTATGCTTATGCACTGATCCCGGACTATCCGCTGCCGACATCCAAGGCGCGGGCGGCGATGCCGGATGCTTACAGCCGTGAGGATGTGGTCTACAACCTCGGTCATCTTGGGCTGCTCGTGGCTTCGCTGGCAAGCGGTGATATGAGCCAGTTGGCGGCAGCTTTTTCCGACCGTGTGCATGAACCATATCGCCTGCCGCTGATGCCGGGGATCCAGGAGGCCAAGCAGGCTGCTCTGGATGCCGGTGCGCTGGCTGCTCTCGTCAGTGGTGCCGGTTCGACGATGCTCATCCTCTCGGATGCAGCACGTGATTTCAGTGGCGCTAAAGCAGCGCTTGAAGCGCTGGGTTATGGCGCACAGTTGCTGGAAGTTCCGCCGATCTCGACCGGCGTTCAATGTTTTAAAAATGAAATGGAGTTGAAAATATGGCCTTAATTGTACAAAAATACGGCGGCACCTCTGTCGCTGATCCCGATCGCGTGAAAGCAGTTGCAGAACACGTCGCCAAGACCAAACGCGAAGGCAACGATGTGGTGGTCGTTGTTTCCGCGCCTGCAGGGATGACCGACGATCTCACCAATCGCGCGTATAAGATCAGCGACATGCCGAACCCTCGTGAGATGGATATGCTTCTCTCCACGGGGGAACAGATCTCCATCGCTCTCACGGCGATGGCCCTGCATGAGCTTGGCCTGAAGGCTGTTTCCCACACTGGCCCGCAGGTCTGCATCCGCACCGACGACGCGCATCAGAAGGCGCGCATCGTGGACATTAATGCTTCAAAGATCGGCCGCGAGCTTGCCAATGACAATGTTGTCATCATTGCAGGCTTCCAGGGCATTGGTCCGGATGATGAGATCTATACGCTCGGCCGTGGCGGCTCTGATACCACTGCCGTTGCTGTTGCTGCTGCCATCGGTGCC
>CAUDRX010000095.1 GCA_958451915.1 uncultured Peptococcaceae bacterium | reverse complement strand
CGTCGGTCCTGGCGACGCCCTCTGGCACGACCATCTCATTGCCGACCGGGTCAATCTGCTCCAGCCAGCATATGCGCAAGGCGAAGGCCTGATCAAGATCCGCTCCCGTGATAAGGGCACCCGCGGCCACTGGCACTTCGATGGTCAAACGCTGCACGTACAGTTCGATGACCCGGTCCGTGCCATCACTCCAGGCCAGAGCGTCGTCCTCTACAATGGCAGTTCAGTCATCGGCGGCGGCATCATCCGCCACGCCCTCCCACAAAAACCTTAACGAAAGGACGATCCTATGCTATCGATAGAACAAAAAGAGGAGCTTTACCGCTTTCTCTGTAAAAAGATCAACTATGGCGTGCATCCGATCAATGATATCGCACAGCTGTTGGCAGACCATCACATCTCCAGCCGGGATTATGGCTACAGCCGCCTCAAGAACATGCTGCGCGATATCCCTGAATTCATCAACCTGCTCGCTCCGGAACAGGGCAGCGATGAGATGCGCGTTCGCTTCACCATCTGGCAGCGGCCCAGCAAGCCTGCCAAGGCCGGCAAGAGCAAAACGGTTCTCGCAGCAAAGACCCGCCGGGCCCGCAGCACAGCCATCAGCAAGAACCCACCCACGCGCCGGCCGGCTGCCGTCAAACATTTTGAGCCGCCGGAATCCTTACTCGCCCACACCCAGCTCGACAGCCACATGCTGCATATGCTGGCATTAAAGACCGGGCGTGTGCAGGCTTCTCTGCCAGGCCTGCTTGAGAGCAGCTACCAGCAGGCCAAGGCCTCCGCTACATTAGATTATTCCCAGGAGAAGCTCGGCTTTCGCCTCGACGTGCCAGGCAAAAACGGCAAGCCGGTCTATCTCACCTTTAAACGTGCCATCGCTGGCGGCCATCCATCCCCTTACGCACTCATCTACATCGATGACAACGACGCCCCCTCCAACCTCGAGGTCAACAAGATCAAGGGCGAAAACCCTGCTCAGGCACTGGAGAATTTTGCCTTTCTGGGACGCTGGGAAGACTTTCTCTCTGCTTTGGCCGAGATGGCCACGCCAGAAGACTGGGATTTTCCAAACACCGAAAAGAAAAACTACTACATCCTAAAAAAATACATCCAATACACCTTCTACCGCATCCAGCTCGAAGGCAAGGTGCTGCTCAGCGAAGACGGCCGGCTCGCCGCCTTCAACACCGGTCTTGTCGACCGTCACTTCGACGAGATCTACGCCTGCTTCGTACCGAACAATGCCGGTGAATCGCCATGGCTCTTCAAAGAATTCTGCATCGCCGGCCATTTCGGTATGGGCAAGCAGCTCGTGCAGAACTTCAATCCGTTGCCGCAGCCTGCGACCTACTTTCTGCATCAGGGCGATCTGCTCTTTGATCTGACGCAGGAGATCCACTGCGATTATGAGCACATCCTCATCGAAAACCTCGATCGGTTCCCGCTCTTCTACCTCAAAAGTCAATTCTATGATCATAAAAAAGCCATGAAGATCCTCGCCGATATTGAGCACGCCAGGGACGAAAGCCAGCGCAGCCATCTCTACGAAAAGATCCGCCGCCTCCTGTCCAATGATATGCTCCTCTACAACCGGCTCAAAAACCGTCTTGACGATGCCGTGCTGCTCTCACGCAAGGAAGTGCGCTGGAACTACCACACAGCGATCCCATCCTACTATCCATCGCGCAACACAATGAACTTCATGCTGCCGCTGCATCTTTCCAGCGATGATGCCATCGACATCGTGCTCGTCGTCGAACTGACGCCAGCCGGCAATTACCAGGGTCAGACCATCCTCACCTGTGATCAGGCCTATATTGATGCCCGTCTCGTATGCAGTCTGAGAAGCCACTGGCTTGATCTGCGTACGATCGGATAAAGTCACTCGTTGCTCCAGGAATTTACAAATTGAAAGGGGAAATCTATGTCCACGAAACCACAACCGAACCTACTGACCAGACTCTTTCCACTGCTCGGCCAGCCGCGCACAAATCTGAAGACAGAGCTCCTCGCCGGGCTCACCACCTTCCTGACGATGGCTTACATCATCGCCATCAATCCGAGCATCCTCTCCGAAACAGGCATGGATGCAGGCGCACTGGTCACAGGCACCTGTCTGGCCGCCGCGCTCGGCTGTTTTCTCATGGGCTTTATCGCCAACCTGCCATTCGGCCTCGCCAGCGGCATGGGGCTCAATGCCTTCTTTGCCTACAGCGTTGTCCTCGCTTACGACATCCCATGGCAGGTCGCACTGACTGCCGTCTTTGTCGAAGGCATCATCTTTATCCTGCTCACCGCCTGCAAGGTGCGCGAAGCTGTCGTCAACGCCATCCCGATCAACATGAAGCTCGCCGTTACCGGGGGGATCGGTCTCTTCATCGCTTTCCTCGGGCTCATCAACGGCAGCATCGTTACCGCCGACGAATCGACCCTTGTCAGCCTTAATCACTTCACACTGCCAGCGATCATCTGCTGCCTCGGTGTCGTCATCATCGCCGCCCTTGACAAACGCGGCGTGCGCGGCGCCATCCTCATCGGCATCGCCATCTGCTCTCTGGCAGCCTGGGGCTATGCCCTCATCGCACCGGAAGCAGCCGCTGCCCTCGGCATCACACTGCCTGAAGGGGTCATTAAGTTCGAATCCGTCGCACCGATCGCCGGTAAGATCGATTTCAGTTACCTGCTCCATCCAGCCCAGCTTTCGAATTTCATCGTCATCATGCTGACCTTCCTCTTCGTCGATTTCTTCGACACCGTCGGCACCCTCGTCGGCGTCTGCTCCAAAGCCAAAATGCTTGATGAAAATGGCAACGTGCCAAACGCCGGCCGCGCCCTCATGGCCGATGCTCTCGCCACCACTGCCGGCGCCTGCCTTGGTGTCTCCACCGTCACCACCTACGTGGAAAGCTCCACCGGCGTCAGCGTTGGCGGTCGCACCGGCTACACCGCCATCACCGTCGGCGTGCTCTTTCTCGCTGCGATGTTCTTTTCTCCTGTCTTCGTGGCCATCCCAGGCTGTGCCACCGCACCGGCTCTCATCTATGTCGGCTACCTCATGCTCAGCGCCGTCAAAGAGATCGATTTCGCCAACATCACCGAAGGACTGCCAGCCTTCGTCACGATCCTTGCCATGCCTCTCACCTATTCCATCGGCGACGGGCTCACCCTTGGCGTTCTCAGTTACGTCGCGCTGAACCTGCTCTATAACATCATGGCACCCGCTGAAAAGCGCAAAAAAGTTTCGCTTGTCATGATCGTCCTGTCCGTGTTGTTCATCTTGAAACTCATCTTTATCTAAAAGGCATATAAAAAGGCCGCTCCATTGCTGGAGCGGCCTTTTTTACAGATCATAACGGCACATCTTTCATCCTCTCATAGAGCACCGGCAGGAAAGCAGCGAGATTATTGCGTTCATAGATGCAGTGAGCGAGCATGCGGCGTGTCATCTCCGCAAGATCATCGGGATCATAGATCTCCTGCTGCACCAATTGCCCATTCTCACAAAATGCACCAAGGTAAAAATGGGTGCGGAACACACTGCCGCCGCCAGGCAGACGGCGCACATAGTGAAAGAGTGAGAGCGCCCGGGCCAGGCGTGCGGTTGGATCATCCAACAGACTGACACTGCCGTTGCCGCCGATGAGGGCCACAAAATCACCATCCACTTCAGCTGGCGCCTGACTCAGACCAAGGTTATGCACATCGTTAGGGCTGATGGTATCAATGCGTTCGACCCCAAGCCCCACATCCTCGATACTGATCCCGCCGAGTTCTGACACATGCGAACCTGGATACCAGATCTTGTAGGAAAGATCGTCAACAACCTTGAGCTTCTTATACCACGCGAACATCTCAAACGGAATGTTCTCCAGCACCGTGCAGGATGACCCATAGCCGATGCCCTGTGGCAAGACACACCAGCCAAGATCGCCGTCAATATCGCCAGGCGCCAGGAGGGCATCCATGTTCTTTCCTGGGATCAATGCCTTCGCAGGATCCATCGTCGGCCCTTTACCCGGCGCAAAAAGCGCACGGTCTGTTTCAGAAACTTCCCGCCGCCCCTGCCAATAAAAAGACGCATACCATTTCGCCGCTTCATCCTCCGAGAGAGGCGGCAGTTTTTTCACATCATAATGGTCAAAATCAAAACCCGCATTCAGATCAACGCTGATCGTTCTCATGGTCTCATCTCCTATCTTCATTGTATCAATGCCGCATTGAAACCTTCGGCAACAGCATCATGCACATTGCGCGGCTTCACACAGTCGCCAATGGCGATCACATCAAAAGCTGTATCTCTGAAAGTCTCCCGCTCTTCGATGCGTGCTTTCATACCGCATGCCAGTACCACCGTATCCGCTTCCAGCAGGCGGGTATTGCCACTATGGTCTGCAACAAGAACGCCGCCTTTCTCGATGGCCGTGCAGGTCGTATGAAGGTGATAGGCCAGCTTCTCATCCTTATCCATATAATCCAGTGTGTGGATGCGCTCTGTAAAGATGCCATCCGGTGCCAGCATCTCACCCATTTCCACCAATTCCACTGTGCGGCCCATCGAAGTCAGATGCAGCGCCGTCTCACAGCCAACCATGCCACCGCCGATGATGACGACTTTTTCACCAACCTTATCTTCATGGCCATAAAGATCGACAGCTGTGATCACATGGTCAGCATTGACGCCACTGACCGGTGGTATCAATGGCTCAGCCCCGATCGCAATGATCACAGTATCCGCTGCTTCCCGCGCGATGATCTGTGGCGTGGCAGTGGTGTTCAGACGCACATCGATCCGTTCCTTTTCGATCTGACGGATCAGCCACTGGCGATATGCTTTCATTTCTTTTTTGAACCAGACGTGGTCTGCATAGAAGAGCTGCCCGCCAAGCTTTGCCTCTTTTTCGAAGAGCACCACCTCATGGCCGCGCTGTGCCGCTTCCAGCGCCGCCTGCATGCCGCCGGGTCCACCGCCGATGACCACGATCTTCTTTTTCTTCACCGGCGCAGGATAACCATCTTTCCAGGATGGATGCCCAAAGAGCGGATTGACCGAACACTCACTCTTGCGCGTCGACTTACTGAAATCTTCCAGGACAGCATTGGTACTCGTATTGACCCGACCGATCGCCACATCAAGGCAGCGGAAACAGCGGATGCACGGACGGATGTCTTCTGCATGTCCCGCCCGCGCTTTGTTCGCCCACTCAGGATCAGCGATGGCTGCGCGCGCCATGACCACATAGTCACAATCCCCGGCAGCGATCATCTCATCACAAAGAGCCGGATCTGTGACCGCACCTACAGTGCCGATCGGGATCCTGAGCCCGGCATCCTTGGCCATGCGTGCCATCCTGCGATTATGCG
Source organism: uncultured Peptococcaceae bacterium (assembly GCA_958451915.1). Lineage (GTDB taxonomy): Bacteria > Bacillota > Peptococcia > Peptococcales > Peptococcaceae > UMGS1590. The sequence goes on along the minus strand of CAUDRX010000095.1, from coordinate 3,047 downwards.
CATGATCGGTGATGAAATGGCTTGGATGCATGATGGCACGCGTCACGGCATTGAGCCGCGTGCCGCAGGAAATGTGCGCCATGTCGATGTACGGCTCAAAGATCTTCAGCATCTCAATGGCATCCTCAATGACAATACCGCCTGGCGTCAGCTCATCGCCGCTGATCCGGCATTCCAGGATGAAGTCATCGCCGACCGCCGCCCGGATACGCTCAAGTACCATCAGCGGAAAGCGGCAACGATTCCCGATACTGCCGCCATACTGATCGGTGCGATGATTGACGAGCGGCGACAGGAAACCACCCATCAGCCAGCCATGGGCGAAATGCAGGAGGACCATATCAAAACCCGCGCGTTTTGCGATCAGACAGGCATACGCATAGGAATCTGCCACCTGATCCATATCCTTTTCATCCATCTCTTTCACATGCAGCCCATTCGGCATCGTGATCGCTGATGCCCCCATCGGACCAAGATGCTGAGGATTATATTCCGGCAGGGCAAACTGACCACTGTGGTTGAACTCGATAGAGGCCAGGGCACCATAAGTATGCACATAGTCCGTAAAGAAATGCAGCCGCTGCAGCGCCAGCTCATCACAGCAGTTGACATGGCCGCTGTGCGCGCAGCTATTGAGTTTGTCAAGCTTACCTTCACCGATCGTCACCGCGGCGGCGCCGCCTTTTGCACGATCCCCCCAGACTTTCACCCCAAACATATTGAGATTATTATCCGGATCGACCGCAAAAGAATGATGCGTCGGCGCAGTAATGATCCGATTCTTAAAACGTTTGCCCTTTACGATCATCGGCGAAAACAGGTGGGGATACGGTCTTTCTCGTTTGATATCACTCATTTTTCCAGCTCCTTTCTGTCGTTTACAGCGTCAATACATACTATCATTGTACCCCCTTTCCTTATCAAATGTATTATAGTATTTTATGATAAAGCTTATAGGCCGATCCCTATAACAAAAAAATGACTGCCATGTTCACAGCAGTCATCACTCCAGGTATTCTGTTTTCAAATCTCTGCCTGCTCATCGAACGCTTTCCGCAGCGCCTCAACCACGATCGCTTCCGTTGCGCTGATCGCATCATCTGCCGGATACAGCAGACAATACGTGAAGGGGACCATGATCGTTTCCAGGTTCAGGATCTTCAGTAAACCTTCCTGGACCAGGGGACTGTACGACGCATAAAGGTGCGTACATACCGCCGCTGCTTCACCATGCAGTGCCAGGTTCATCATCGCATCGAGGTTGTTCATATAGTAACATTCGCTCTCATCAAAGTACTTCACAAAATATGGTGCCACAGGGTCTTCACCCGCATAGATCGCGATCGGCAGTTCCCTGAGCGCTGTCAGTGTGACCACTTCCTGCTCTGCCAGCGGGTGTCGGGCGCTGACAAACACACAGAACGTGTCGTTCAACAGCGTTTCCACAGTAAGGCCATTCGCATCTGCAAAAAGGTTGACATTCTCCTTTTCATCATCAGGGTACCCATAGATCCCAACCATCGCAGTCTGATCGATCAGCATTTCCAAAAGATGCGCCTTGCGCCCATCATGGATGATCACATTGACAGTGGGATACCGTTTCTTCAGCGCTGCCACGACCTGCAGCACCAAAGGCGTCGCAGAAGGCACCACCGTCACATGGACATCACCGCTGATCGTCGGATCAGTTTCTGCAATAGCATGCCATTGCTGTTCCATCGCCAGGATCTTCCGGGCATCCTCAAATACACGCCGGCCTTTTTCTGTCAGTGTCACACCTCTGTAAGACCGCTCGATCAATGTGTAACCAAGCTCTTCTTCCATGGCTTTGATCATCCCGCTCACTGTTGGCTGGGATACAAACAATCTCTTCGCAGCCTGGTTCATCGAGCGGCACTGAGCCACTTCTACAAAGACCCGCAGTCGTTCAAAATTCATGCGCCTCTTCTCCCCCTGTCAATACACATCACCGGCTCTCACAGCGCCTTGATATAAAACCGATCCATCGTGGTATGCACAGTCGGCACCGGCTGAGGGATGCTTTCATAGCCGTGCTTTTCATAGAGGAGGCAGGCGATACGCAGGCTGGTATGAGTCTCAAGATAGAGCTTACTGTAGCCTGCCTGGCGGGCGCCTTCTTCGGCGGCCTCCATGAGCAGGTGACTGTAGCCGCGGCCTTTCACAGCATCTGCCAGATAAAGTTTCTGCAGTTCGGCGCAATGTTCGACGCCCGGAAACTCAGCGAAGCCGACGCCGCCGATAACAGTACCGCGCGCGTCAGCGGCGATGTAATAGGCACGTTGTTCTGGGGCAGCATGATAAAATGTGCTGAGATGGTCAAGCTCGGGATCATAATAGGCAGTGCCGGGAATATCCAGATGTGCGGCGCGCAGGTTGGAACGGATAATGTCAGCGATCAGTGCATCGTCAGCTGCTGTGATAGGGCGAATGATGATGTCTTTCTGTGGATCCATAATGAAATCCTCTCCTTCTCGTCATTGTCTTTTTATTATAGCGCAGATATGACAGCCGCCACAGTCTTATTTGTTGCGCTTCGTCCCGTTGTACAGAAAAGCATTTGGATCCATTTTATAGAAGGTTCCTTTATCAATACCGATGGGGCGTTTACAGTTTGGGCAGACGATCTTGTCGCCCTGCATCTCGACAGGCACGTACCATTTACTGATACGCGCCTTGTGACAGCGAAGGACTTCACCGTGACCGATCTTGTCATACTTCCAAAGTTTTGTTTTGCACGTTGCGCAGCGGATGGTCAGCATGGCTTCTCTCCTTTCTTCATTCAAACCATCATTTTCTGTCGAAATGACACACATCGCTCTGCATGTTCAACACGGAGAACATGCATAATTATAAAAAATTTGCTAATAATATTCGTGAGCGCTTTACAACGCCCGGGAAATGTGATATTCTTTAGAAAACTTTTACCACACAGGTGATCAGAATGTCAATCAATACTGTTAATCAGGCAACCCAATATTACTTTACTTACTTTACCTTTACTGTTTTCAGTAAGGGTTATTTGGGTT
>CAUDRX010000094.1 GCA_958451915.1 uncultured Peptococcaceae bacterium | reverse complement strand
GCAGGCAAAGAAAAAACGCCGCCTGAACATGTGACGACGTTTCATGCGAGACCCCGCTGCCCCCCTGAAAGGGGACCTCCCCGCCCCCATGCGACACGCGAAATAAAAAAAGCCCCTGACGGGGCTTTGGTGATAAGAGCGGTGTCATCATTCGGTCCGCAGGGCGATGACGGGATCTTTCTTGGCGGCCTTGCGGGCTGGGATCATACCGCCGAGCATGGTGATGATGACGCTGATGAGAACGAGGATGGCGCCTGCGACCGGCGGCAGGAAAACGGTGACGCTGGTGTTCTCGATAAGCTGGTGCAGGACGGCATTGATCGGATAGGTGAGCGCAACGGACAGGCCGACGCCGAGGGCGCCGGAGCAGAGACCGATGATGAGGGTCTCGGCGTTAAAGACCTGAGAGATGTTGCGCCTGGAGGCGCCGATGGCGCGCAGGATGCCGATCTCCTTGGTGCGCTCGAGCACGGAAATGTGGGTGATGATGCCGATCATGATGCAGCTGACGATGAGAGAGACGGCGACAAAGGCGATGAGCACATAGGTGACGACGTTGACCATGCTGGTCAGCGAGCTGGTGAGCAGCGCAACGTAGTCGGTATACACGATCTGCTCATCTTCCGGACGGTCGGCGTTGTAGTTCTCGATCGCGGTGATAACGCCTTCCTTATCCTCGAAGGTATCGGTGTAGATGCTGATGGAATATGGCGCATCGAGGCTGACCTTGCCAAAGTCGGTAAGGTTATCCTCATAGGTGACATCGCCGAGATACTGGTCGTAGAAATCAACGAGCACGGCCTGATCCGGGCTGCTGGCCAGCCAGGCATCGAGAGCGGCTGCGGCGCTGGTCTCGTCGCCCATGCTGCCCATGGCGGCCATGGTGCTCATGTCGCCGCCTTCTGCGCTGCCGTTCTGCTGGGCCATGGAGACCATCATCATGGCGTAGATGGAAGCTTTTTCGCTGACGCCGAGATTCTGCATGTAGGCGGTGGCATCGGCGGCCTTGGCGGCGTCATCGCTGGCGGTGAACTCGACGCCGTTGAGCACATTGATCTCTGGCGTGGCTTCCTGAGCGGTGACGACAGGGCTCTGGTCGGTCAGGGTGATGAGGTGGTCGGTGAGAGCGCGGGTATAGGCGACGCTTGCCTGGATGGAGGCGTTCTCACTGCCGTCCTTCGGGCGGATGACGCCGCTGACGGTGAGGGGGATGCCGCCGTCGTACAGCTGCTGCTGGTAGCTCACATCGTCACGCACATCGGTAAAGGTGCCGTCTCCGTCGTCCACATAATAGTTGCAGGCGGGCACGAGACGGAACTGCTTCTGCATGACATCCTCATAGGACCAGGATGGGGTCTCGGCCTCTTCCCCGGCTTCAAGGGCATCGAGGATGCCGTCATACTGCTCGTCGCTGATGAGTCCGAGCTGATAGAGCACCGAGCTCTGGATGCTGTTCTTGTCGTCGAGGACGAGCACGACTTCGTTGTATGCTTCCGGCCATCTGCCGGCGACAACATCATAACTGTCGGTGACGACCGGGCTGATGAGGGTGTCGTCAGCACCGGGGATGATCTCGTCGAAGTTCTCGGCCCCCACGGTGGAACCGGCGAGCATTGGGTTCATATTGACGGCGATCTCAGAATTCTCCACATCGGACCGGGCGTTTTCCATCTCGTCCATGGAGGTCTTGGTGTCGCGGTTGGTGTTGATGATGGCGCCCTCCGGATCGGTGCTGTAAACGTCGAAATCGACATTATAGGTGTAGACAACGCCGTTTTCGCCAAGGTATTGGCGGATGTCGCTGTCCGGATCGTCGAGATAGTTTTTGAAAGAAGTGAGGTCATTCTCGGTGATGGAAGCGTTCATATTGGCATCCATCTCGAGCATGCCGTTGTCGGCGTAGACCTTGTCGCGGTCCTGGTCGATCTCGGCGGCTTCGCTGGCCATAAGCCCGGCGGAGCTCATGAGACTGGACATGTCAACGGTCTCGGCGTTGATGATGATCGGATAGGCGTTCATGGCGTCACGCTGGATGTTGCTGATATATTCGTTGACGCCTGTGGAAAGCGAAAGGATGAGGGCAATGCCGATGATGCCGATGGAACCGGCAAAGGCGGTGAGCAGGGTGCGCGCCTTCTTGGTCCAGAGGTTTTTGAAAGAGAGCGAGAGCGATGTGAAAAAGCTCATCGAAGCGCGGCCGAGGTTCTTGTGCACGGGCAGATCACCATCGACCTCTTCCGGCGACACGGGATCGGTGTCGTCGGTGATGACGCCGTCCTTGAGACGGACGATGCGGGTGGCATACTGTTCGGCGAGCTCGGGGTTATGCGTGACCATGACGACGAGGCGGTCACGTGCCACTTCCTTGAGAAGCTCCATGATCTGCACACTGGTCTCGCTGTCGAGCGCACCGGTCGGCTCGTCTGCGAGAACGATGCGCGGATCGTTGACGAGGGCGCGGGCGATGGCGACACGCTGCATCTGCCCGCCGGAGAGCTGGTTCGGGCGCTTGTGGATGTGGTCACCCAGACCGACCTGCTCCAGCGCTTCCCTGGCGCGGCGGCGGCGCTCCCATTTGGAGACCCCGCTGATCGTCAGCGCCAGCTCGACATTGGCGAGCACGCTCTGGTGGCCGATGAGGTTATAGCTCTGAAAAACGAAGCCGATGGTGTGGTTGCGGTAGGCGTCCCAGTCGCGGTCCTTGTACTGCCTGGTGGAAACACCGTTGATGATGAGGTCGCCGCTCTCGTAGCGGTCGAGACCGCCGATGATGTTCAAAAGGGTCGTCTTGCCGGAGCCGGACGGGCCCAATATGGCAACGAACTCGTTGTCGCGCAGGTCGAGGGAAACGCCGCCCAGCGCGACCTGGGTGAAATCGCCGGTGGTATAGGTCTTGCGCAGATCTCTCAGTTGCAGCATGTTGCATCCTCCCTGAAAAAGTCAATAAGGGTATTATACCATCTTTTTTCCCTGTACATCATCAGGAATTAGCAACGATGCCCCCATCATAAAGAAAATCCACCGTGCGTCCGTGATAGCGGCGGCAGTCAAAGCCCGGCGCATCCTCCCCTGCCAGCGCGTCCGCTTTCAGATCGCGGGCATCGGCGAGGTTGCCGGCGATACAGGATGCATCGATCGGGCAGGCGCTGTGGCAGGGGAACACGGCGACGTCGGCAGGGATCTGTGCGGCGAGCTTTTCAAGGCTCTGGATGTAACGCGGAAGATCGCGGTCTGGCCCGAACATATAGATCGGCCCGCCCTGCTGCACGCTGTCGCCCGGGAGCAGGATCTTTTGTACGCGGTCATAGAAGGCGACGCTGCCCGGCGTATGCCCCGGGATCGCGATCACCTCGAAAGCAAAGCGCCCGCAGCGCAGCACGTCCCCCTCCGCCAGCGGCGTGAGCGACACAGGCGCTGTGATCTTGTGCCAGTCGCCCGGATGCAGGCGGCAGCTGGTGAAATCGCCAAGTCCGCCCACATGATCCGGATCGCCGTGGGTGAGCACCAGATCGATCGGCAGATCTGTGAGTGTGCGTGCCGCCGCAAGCACCTCTGTGTCGCCAAAGCCCGTGTCAAAGAGCAGCGCCCGCTCCTCCCCCAGCACCAGGAACTGACGCACCCGCGCATCCTCCAACGCATAAAAACCTTCCGCCAAATGTCGAACCTTTAACATGGTCTTTCCTCCTTAACAAAAAAAGGCCCCGAACCCTCGGGGCCTTTTACGATCATAAAACTTACTTGTCTTCTTCTTCGTCGTCGCAAACAACCTGAACGCCGAACTTGGAAGCAGTTTCGACAACGTTGTCGCAGCCATCGAAATCCTGTACATGGATGGCGTTCTTAGCGTCTTCTTCGGCGTTGTCTTCATCGTTGCAGACAACCTGTACGCCGACCTTGGAAGCGACTTCCTTGACGTCTTCACAATATTCGTCTTCTACAAAATCACGTAAATCTACTCGCTGAGCCATAGATGATCACTCCTTATGTTTTCGTACTGTTATTCGTCTAACTGTATTCTCATTATAACCGGTTTTCTATGATTTCGCAATAATCGTTTAACAATTCCTACGAGTGCTTTTTGATTTTTGCGATAGCCGCCCCGCTTATCCCTGTGCTATACTCATAGCAAGAATACGACCACCAGGAGGGATCCCCATGACCATGCAAGAAGAAGCCCAAGTCATCATCCGCGACATCCTTGCCGCCGTCCAGCCCGACGCTGCCGTGCGCAGTGCCCTTTCTGACACGAGCCGTTTCGACGGCGGCCGCCTCATCCTCGTTGCCATCGGCAAAGCCGCCTGGCAGATGGCCGCCGCCGCCCAGGAGGCCCTCGGGGACCGCATCGAACGCGGCATCGTCATCACCAAATACGGACACGTCAAAGCACCGCTCGCCGGCATCCGTTGTCTGGAAGCCGGCCACCCTGTGCCGGATGAGAATTCCTACAGCGCCACCGCCGAAGCCCTCGCCATGACAGAAGGCCTCAGTGCCAGAGACACCGTGCTCTTTCTCATTTCCGGCGGCGGCTCCGCCCTTTTCGAGAAGCCCCTCATCCCGCCTGAAGAGCTCGCCGACATCACCGGCCAGCTCCTCGCTTCCGGCGCCGACATCCGCGCCATCAACACCATCCGCAAGCGCCTCTCCGCCGTCAAAGGCGGCCGCTTCGCCCAGCACTGCGCCCCTGCGCAGGTCTATAGCATCGTCCTCTCCGACATCATCGGCGACCCGCTCGATATGATCGCCTCCGGCCCTGCTGCGCCCGACAGCGCCACCTGTGCAGACGCCCGTGCCGTCTGCGAACGCTACGGTCTGCGCCTGTCCGATGCCGCCCGCGCCTGCCTCGATCAGGAGACACCGAAGATCCTCGACAATGTCGAGACCTGCATCACCGGCAGCGTCGATGCCCTCTGCAATGCCGCCTGCGGCAGCGTGCAGAATTTTGGCTACGCACCGATCGTCCTCACCACCAGCCTCGACTGCGAAGCCCGCGAAGCCGGCAGCTTCTTCGCCGCCATCGCCCGCTATAACGCCGACCGCATCGTTCCTTTTGCCTACATCGCAGGCGGCGAGACCATCGTGCATGTGAGCGGTCAGGGCAAAGGCGGCCGCAACCAGGAGCTCGCCCTCGCCGCCGCCCTCGGCATCGAAGGACTGGCGGACGTCTGCCTTTTCAGCCTCGGCAGCGATGGCACCGACGGCCCCACCGACGCCGCCGGCGGCATCGTCGATGGTCACACCATCGGCGAACACCTGAGCCGCGCCGACGCCCTCCAGGCCCTGGCAGACAACGACAGCTACCACGCCCTCGAGAAAGCCGGCGCCCTCTTAAAGACCGGCCCAACCGGCACCAATGTCAACGACGTCACCGTGCTCCTCCTTCGCCCGACCGGGGATTGAACGAAAAAAGACACTGTCCTTCACTGGAAAGACAGTGTCTTTTTGATTGTGGCGTTGTCCCATCCGCGACAACCACTATAAATCTAAAACATCTGCATGTGAACCTGTGTTGACCAGCGTCAGGGTCAGGATATCTTCTTCGATCATATAGATCAAGAGCCAGTCAGGTTTTACATGGCATTCCCGAAAACCGTGGAAATTGCCAGCCAAAGCATGATCGCGATACCTTTCAGCCAATTTTTCACCCCGTCGCAAACGATCCACCACCTCGTCAAGAAGGGTGATATCCAGGCCTCGTTTTTTCATTTTCTTATACGCACGCTTATAGGCCGACGTAAACTTAACGCGATACATCAATCCTCCAGCGCCTTTTTCAAGGCTTCCATGCTGTCATACGCCGGCACATTCGGATCACACGAGATCCGCCGCGCTTCGTCCATCGCCGTCAGTGTCTGTGCATTGTATCGTGGCAGCTCTACAGCAAAAGGCAGACCGCCATGCAGTACACACTGCTTCAGAAACAGATTTACCGCACCGGACATATCCAGCCCTAATTCATTGAAAAGAGCGATCGCCTGTTTTTTTGTTTCACTGTCGATCCGGATTTGAGTTGGTGTCGTAGACATCGTATCACGTCCTTTCCTACCGACATTATATATTAAATGCTTTACATCGTCAACCGATTCATCAACATCAGCGCTGTAGATAATACATTCCACAAAAAAACCTCCCACCCCGAAGGGCAGGAGGTTTGCGATCTCATTCAGCCGCTGATGCGGTGAAGATTATTTCTGGAAAACAACGCCAGCGGTGAGGCCAGCAGCGTCTTTCAGAGCGGTAACCTTGTAGCCGAGTTCTTCAGCAACGAACTTGACAGGTACATAGGTACGGCCGTCGATGATGGTGAGCTCGGTGTCCATGGTCTTTTCTTCGCCATTAACAGTGTACTTGTCGCTGTCAGCGGTGAAGACGATGGTGGTGTCGCCGTTCACAACGGTAACGGTGCGAGCATCGCCATCCCATTCAGCAGTGCCGCCGAAAGCTTCGGACAGAGCACGTACAGGGACCATGGTTCTCCAGTTGCTGTCAACGAATGGCGCAGCGTCGCCGCTTACGATGTCGTTGTTAACGATGATATCGGAAGAACCGATGGTCATAGCAACGATCGTGTCAGCGTCAATAGCTTTTTCACCGAAGGTGTAGGACAAAGTAGCAGCGTAGATCTTGTCGCCATCTTTTACAGCAACAACAAAGTCAGCAGTGGTATCTTTGTCAGCGTAAACAGTCAGTTTACCTTTACCATCGTTTACGCTGCCATTAGCACGAACGGTTACATTAGCTTTTTCATCGCCCTGTTTGTCAACGTAAGCATAGATGCTTGCTTTGTCAACATCCTTCAGGACATTACCATCTTCATCAACAACAGAGATATTAACAGTGTTGTTCTGAGTAGCTACGCCACTTTCGGAATCAAATTCGATGGTACCAGTGGTGATGCCGTCGGTAACAGTGATATCCTTGGTAGCAATGAAGCCACGGTTTTCATCAACTGCAGTTACAGTGATGACAGCACCAAGATATCTTTCTGCATTTTTAGCAGTCAGTCTGAATTCTGGCGCTTGCTTGCCAGGGGTAGTATCAATGCTATAGCCGGCGTTGCCGCTCATACCAATAGCAACAGTCGTGTCAGCCTTCTTGGTCAGGCCGTTTTCATCGACGTATTCAACAGTACCATCAACATATTCGCCAAGAACAACAGTATCAGGGGCATCAATGGTCATGTCAACGACTTTACCAAAGTTTGCAACAGTAAAGGTTACATCGGCAACATTACCGTTGTCGAGGGATACACGTACAGTGTATTCACCAGGAACGAGCTTGGACATATCAACTGCTCTGAGAGCAAAGTTATCGGTGTTCTTAGTAGAAGCAACAACCTTGAAATCAGCCGCGCCAAGTTCTACTTCTTCAGGCTGATCGAGAACTGCAATGTAATCAACCTTACCGCTGTTACCAAATGCAGTGAAACCACTTGGAGCATCGGCTGGGGTAAGGATATCACCATCAGCATTCTTTACAGTAAACTGTGCAACATCATCCAAAGTTTTTGCACCAGAGCTGGTTTCTCTAACAGTTACAGTTTTGCCAGTGTCAACGACAGCAATGGATGCAGCCTTGTTGTCAGCTTCGCCAACAACGACACTCAAACGATAGCTAACGTCATCGGCAGTCAGAGTAACAACGTAGGTGCCGTCACCAAGGCCGCTGGCAGCGCGAAGGCTAAAGTTAGCATTGTTGCCATCAACAGTGATCTCGTTGGTTACTTCACCGTCTGCATTCAGTACTTCAATACCAGATGGCGCTTCAACAGTCAGGACTTTGCCATTGCTGGAAGCAGTACTATTGTCAGAAACGTATTTGCTAACAACTTCAGCGGTAACATTGGTCTTCATGATGCCATTAGGAGTACCACTATAGTCAATGGTACCACCGTTAGCAGTTTCATGAGATACAGCTGGAGCAGTAATGTTGATTTCATCAACATAAGTGTTAGCTGCTTTAACAGTGATGGTGTTGTAGTCAGCCTTGGCAGGGATAGTAGTCAATTCCCCAACGTTAGCTGCACCAGCATCTAATGCAACACCTGCGTTAACAGTGTAAGTACCTGCTTCATCGATGTTAAAGATGATATCGAAAGAACCTTCAGAAGGTGTTCCCAGCATAGCAGAGCCAGTAAATGCATTTCCACCAGGATTTACCGTATAGCCAGCATCAGCAGGAGCTTCTACAGTAGCATAACGATAGTAATCACCATTTTCATCGGTGAGCCAAACATATACGTTATGACCTTCATCTACTTTAGCAACATCTACAGTTACAGTCGCTTTAGCAACCTGATCCTGACCAGCAGGGATAGTCACTGTATAGTCTTTCTTTTCGACCTGTACAGAAGATCTGTCAGCCGCAAAAGCAGCGAAAGGCATCATGGTGACTACGAAAGCTGCCATGGTGACG
>CAUDRX010000093.1 GCA_958451915.1 uncultured Peptococcaceae bacterium | reverse complement strand
ACCAAGGAAAAAGCCTTTATCCGAATCTGTCGATGTAAAAGACGTGACCACAGAAACGCTTAAAGTGGATGTATCAAACTTATATAAATTGCGCGTTTTCGATGTTACCTGACTACCGATGAAATAAAACTCGCCGTCACCAAAATACTTGATAAAACTACCAGAATAATCACGGTTGCCAATCCATTTTGCTTCGCCCGTTTCAAGGTTAAAATATTGCAATCCATAGTCCGAAGTATAACTCCCGCTTACACCCATTATGGCATACCCACCACCAGCGCAAAGTGTGCCGAAACCGTAATTTGATCAGTCAAGCTGATCCCAATTTATACCGTCTTTGCTCACATACACACATTCATTGGCGCATCCTGAAACAAAAGTGTTTGTATCCGGATCAAATGAAAAGCTATCTTCACCGGCAGAGCTGCTGTTATAAAGCCCGCTACATCCAACCGTCTGCCATGTTTTGCCGCCGTCAGTGCTGCGGATGGTCTTGCTTCTGTCGGTATTATTAACGCCACCAAACACCCAAAAGGCATTCAAGCCGTAGAAAAGAGTTTCGTTGTATTCAGGTATTTCAGCTGGTACGGCTCCAGCTGTCCAATCGATTCCATCTGTGGAATAATAGACAGCATCGTCGCCGCTTTGCTTTCCGACAAATACGCCTTGACCATAGACAATTTGCAAATCGCGGTGATAAATAGGGGCGGGAAAAGAATAATTTGTCCATGAACTTGCGCCGTCGGTTGTTCTGTAATATGAGGTTGATTCAAAATCTTTTAGCGCAATATAAATGCCGTTACCGCCAACGATATCTACGTAGGAATTGCTAATTGTTGGCAATGGTCCCGGCGTTTTCCCATCTGCAAGCCAATACCCACGCTCAACCCTGCTCCCAACACTCTCAGCCAACCCCAGCGCCTTATGCACGAGGTCCTTCTCTTTGACGTTCATGCCTCAGCCTCCTCCCCGGCGATCGCCTCCAGCTTGTCAATGAGCTGTTGCAGCTCATCCATGACCTTGACATCATCCATTGGTCCACGCTCCTCTCTCATACGTGTTGCCGCTCTTGGTCCATTTCCGCGTGACGGTGACATCCCCGCGCGTCAACGTCTCTGTGTAACTACCGTCAGCGTTGCACGTGGTCACGAGCGTGGCGACGACCTCACTGCCGGAATCCTTGACCGTCTCGGTGTAGCTGTACGGCTTGGTGGACGTGTCGGACGGCGTGACGCAGGTATAGGCAAGGGTGTCGCTGGCGTAGATCCACCAGTCATGCAGCTCTTTGCCTAGCGCGGCGATGTCTTCCCCCACGCTGTCGGGCAGCTGTGTGCTCGGTATCTTGCCGGAGCTGTCGAGCGTGGCCACGCCGGACGCTGCACCTTTTTCGCTGGTTGGAATATAGTCCATAGCTGGCAGCTGGTCGGATGGCACCTTGCCTGCGGAGTCGAGCTTCGCCGTCTTAGCGTCGATAGTGGCGAACGCCGTGTTCAGGTCTTCGCGCTCAAGGTATTCGTTGCCCTGCCATTGCGGCTGGTTCAGGTTCTCTGTTTTATTCGCCGATCCCAATGGTACGCACCGCCTTTCTTATCGTCTTCGCAACGCTGACCGCAAGACTCTGTGTGCCAGCATCGTCTTCGCTGTATGTCATAAGTTCGTCCCAGGTGACGTGGATGGCTTCCCATTCGTCCCAGGTGTGGTGGAACGCTTCGAAGTCGTCCCAGGTGTTGTATTTATAGGTATAATTAAAGACTATATGTGCAGGCTTGACCTCTTCCAGCGCCGCGATGAAGTCCGACATGTTCGGTGGAACGCCCATCACGCTCTCGAAGACGATCCGCACGGTGTACGGCGCACTCGTCTCATCGACGGAGACTTCCCCATACTGGAAGCTTGCGGCCACATTCCTGATGAACTCAGGTGTGGTCGTCCCCTGGCCCCTCAGCTTTGCGATGAGCACCGCACGTCGCTGCTCGAGTGGCTTGGCTTCATCCGGTGTCACGCCGAACCAGGCTTCCCGTCGTGCGATGTTCGTCTCAGTCGTGCCGGAAAGAGACATGTTGCTCTCCATGTCGGCCAATGCGTCGTCCATATCATCCAGACCTTTGCTCTCGGCTTCCGTCAGTTCGTGAAAACAGGCGATCTCATCGAGCCGCGGGTCTAGGCGTTTTGCAATTCTGTTCATGCGTGTTCCTCCTTATGGCGCTTCCGTCAGTTCGACAGTGCCTACTTGCAGCACCTCTTCTTCGCCAATGGTGACGGCCTGCGTGCCACCGTTCAAGGTGAGACCCGCGTAGTCGATGACACCCGGCGTATCCAAAAGCTCGCGGCCGACAATAGCGACCGATACGCCGTCGGTTTCGCCGTCGTAAGCCTTTTCTGCAAAGAATGCTTGCAGCCGCTCTGTGAACGCCGTTTTCACCGCTTCGATGCCGCTCGCTGAAGCGCCCAGCTCCACCGTCGCAGAGACATTGACCACCTTCGGCGAGGCGGTCGTGACCGTGACGATGGCGCCGATCGGTGCCTGGCCGCCGCCATGGCCTTCGTCAGGATCGATGTATTCCTGCACGCTCTGGATGAGGGCGCCATCCGCCGGGTCTCCACTCGCATCCAGGATCGAGACCTTTACCGTCCCTGGCCCGTCCCAAAGTGGAAAGACCTTCACAGCGCCCACGCCCTGCACCGATGTAGCCCACTGCTGGTAATGGTAGACGTTGCCCGAGGTCGCAGGATAGCGGATCTTGTTGTACACGCGCAGGCGCAGGTTGTTGTCCTCTTCGCGATCGGCGCCGCCAGTGAAAGCAGCTGCATTCGTCACGCTGGCCACGCCCTGCACCTGCTCGGTGATCACGGTCACTGTGCCAGCTGGCACATTACCCACGCTGCCGATGGTGGTACATTCTGCCGTGCCGGTGCCGCTGCCTCCGGTGAGCGTCACATCACCGACCACGTTAAACTGCACCCCGTAGTCTGGCGCCTGCACCATCGTCCCGCTCGGCACGACAGCGCCATCTGATCCTGTAAAGGTCACGCTGCCGCTCGCATACTGGGCATTGTGCCGATAGATGCCGTAACTGTCTGCCACGCGGTCCAGATAGACGCCCGCTGCCGTGTCAAGTGACCAGTTGCTGTTCATGATCTCCATATCGTTTTGCTGGATGGCCATCTCCTGAGCGACAGCACGAAGGTTGAACATGGAAAACGTCCCCTCATTCTTGCTGGCAGGCGTCGTCAGGTAGCTCTTTAAGGTGTTCAGGATATCGTCAAATTTCGACATTCGCACTCACCCTTTCTCTTTCATACACACTCTCGACTGTGACCGTCGCGGTGACAACGCCGTTATCCACGGCAAGCGTAATGCTCTCAATGCGCTTCACATAGGGACTGATCGCCACCGCTTCGCGAATGGTCCGCGTGAGCTCTGAGCTCTTGATCGCTGTCGTCACCGGCATTCCCATCATGCGCTCGATCTCCGTGCCGTAATCGGACGAATTTGCGCGCCAGCGGTCTTTCTGCGTGGTCACAGCCCAGTAGAGCCAGATCTTCAACGCCTCGTTGCCTTCGACGAGATAGGGCATGCCCGCCGCGTCCAGGAGCAGTTCGTTTGCTTCGAAATCGTAGGCCCATTCCTGAAGCATCGGGAGCTCGTCTGTCGTCTGTACGCTTGCAGGCACTGTCTGCGCCAGTGTACTGCCATCTGCCGCCAATGGTAGACTAGGCATCCCTGATCACCGCCTTCAGCCGACACAGGATAATGAAGGCGGTGCCGCCGTCGACTTCCTGCACCGCCAGGAGATCACCCACGTTGTACTTCACTGTCGCTGCCACCTCTGCAGCCGTACCACTTGAGAAGCTGATGCTAGATGCGCTTCCTGTCGGGCAGCTCACACTCGTGCCGGAGAGCGCGCCATTTGTCACAGTCACCTGCTGCCAGAGCGCCGCCTGTTCATACATCTGCCAATCCTGCGAAGAGTAGACCACACCGCCGACCTCGATGGTCAGTGGATCGACCGCTGTCACCGTCGCCCGTTCGATTCCCGGTGATGGGGTGCGTCCGTGGATCCGCTTCGCCAGTCTGTATTCTGTTTTTCCCAATTCATCCCCTCCTTAGCCGTTGCGATCGAGATAGTACTGTGGATCGTAGAGCTGACCCCATGGCAGCGACGCCAGCACTTCGATGTGCAGGTGCGTGCCGTAGCTGTTGCCCGTGTTGCCCTCCACGCCGATCTGCTGCCCCTTGCTCACGCGCATCCCCGCGCGCACATTGATGCTCGAAAGATGTGCGTAGCGCGTGCAGAGCCCGCTCGTGTGCTGGATCGTCACGGCATTGCCGTAGCTCCAGTCGTCAAGCTGCCAGCCAGCTCCCACGACCACGCCGCCTTCCACCGCCAGCACCGCAGACCCGGCACCGCTTCCAGCACGCGTCGAGATGTCCCAGCCGCGATGGCCGCCATAGTAGAACGTCTGCGTCACCGTCCCAGCGCCACCGGCAAACGGCCAGCCCATGTGGCCCGTATAAAGCCCGTCACCTTCTGCACCGATCACACCGCTCGCTGCCGGGATCGTTGTGTACATGTGCCAGCGGTTGTAGTAATCCTGCGCCGCCGAAAGCCTCCGGTCCCAGTGCACGATCGTCGAGCGGACCGTACACCCTTCGAAATAAGTCAGCCAGCGGTCTGTCGCCGTGTAGACATCTGTGATCGCCTTGAAGCTCTCGCCCAAAAACTGGCTGTAATACGGCAGCTCGTACTCGTACATCATGAAGTTCAGCTGACCTTCCAGGCTCTTGTAGTCGTATCCGTTGTTCGCGCACCAGTTCATAAGGTCTGTCTTCCGGCCAAACGTCCACTGGCAAAGCCCATAGCCACCATAGCCGTTCACTTCCGTGATGTCCGGCTGGCAGCCGCTTTCGGCGTACATGTTGCCCATGATCCCGGCCGCTGCCGCTGCGGAGAATCCCTGTCCACGCAGGAAGTTCCAGATCTTCTCTTCCGTCGTGTTGCCGCTGACTGTACCATCAGCCTGCTCGATCGGATCGTTCTCGTGCTCGTCCATTCTGTTCTCATAGCTCAGTTCCAGCTCCATCGTATGGATGCCATTTTCGTAATTGTGGACATCGCTTTCGATGTAGAGCAGTTCCTCCGTGAGGATCTCGCTCTCGATCGGCACGCTCCAGCCGGTCTGCATGGCCCAGTCACCGATCGCTTCCACCGTGGCCGTCTTCTCACCATCGTTGATCTCTTTGAACGCGCTCTGGTCCGTTGATTGGCCCACGTCGTTCATGCCAACGATGTAGCCAATGAGCTTCGAGAGTGCATCGTCCGTTTCAACATGCGAGGCCGTCCCGGCACCGTTGCGGCTCCATACCGACGTCACCGCGCTCTCGCTGTCTTCCGAAAGAGACACACGGATGATGCTCCCTGCCAGATCCCGACTGTAATGCTTGAGCGAATGCCCTTCCAGCGTTTCGCCCTTCTCAATGACCGTGAACCTGTATCCCACCATGCGCGGATAGTAGACCTTTCCGTTCTGTTTGTGCGCCTCCGTCCAGGCGATCATGATCGCTTCATACCCGTTCTTGTTACGCCCGTTCACGCTCACCGTGAGGTCACACTCTGGCAGATCGCCGCATGTCACCCCGAGCTCCTTGCACACCGTCTCTGTAACCTCGCCAGGAGTGACGTTGGTCCAGATGTTGGTGATGACGTCGCTCGTCATGAGAAACTTCATGTTGTCCCAGCAAGTCACCGTCTTCATGCTGCCATCGTCGCTCTCCTCGATGCGCCAGACGATGCCATAGAAGACATAGTCCTCGCTGCCATCGTCCAGGATGATCGCATCGCCGCGTTGGATGTTTGCGATTCCGCTGAGGTAATAGTCCACCTTTCGCCGCAGCACATCGAAGGAGAGCTTTCGGCTTGCTGCTTCCACAGCCCCTTCCAGCTGAATGCCCCCGCAGATCATCGTGATATCCGTGAGCGCATCGCTGCGCGTGCCGTCGTCATTGCGGCCACGCTGATAGATCCGTAGTTCTCCCATATCAGATCTCCTCCGGCGTCTTTCCCGTATAGGAACCGACGATCATCGCATAACCTGGCGTGCCTTCTTCGCACTCGATCTTCACGATCTGCGTCTCACCGCGATCGGCGATCGACTGATCCCATGGATGTCCAGGATCGTGGATGGTATCTCGGTTCATGTCCCAGATCTCCCGCCAGCGGTCGCTGTCACCCAGCCATTCATCAGCAAGCCCTGTCAGGGTCTCGCCCTTGATGAGCGCATGCAGCACCGTTGTTGAATCGACTTTCCCGTCCACGTTCAGATCTGTCCCATCACGATAGTCATTGCCCGTGTCGGGATTAGCCTCGCTCGCAAAACGATATTGCTCAAGCTCCAAGGTATAGTAATAATCCCCCGTACCCATCTCGCGCGAGAACGTGAACCCTTCGATGGCAAAAGCACCATTGATCACCCCCGTGCGGATGAACCGGATCGGCCGCCGGCTTTTCTGATAGCGCTGGATCTTTTCGATGTACTGGAGAGGCGGCAGTGGTGTGCAGGCGCAAAAAGGGTAATCATGCGCTGGAAAAAAGCTCGAATACGTCATGCTCATCAACCCCTGGTGCCCGATCGCTTTGAAAGGCCCCACGTCGGTCGAGTTCCACGTCTGGTTCTGCCCCGGTGTATAGATCTCCAGCTCCTGCGCCGGCACCGGGATGGTGAAATACTCTTCGCGGTTGTTGAAACTGATCTCGTCCTCTGGTTTATAGCCTGCCATACCCTTGCCTCCTTCTTACGCCGGCACCGTGTTGTCCAACGCATCCAGCAGGTCGCGCACGATCTGCTTGCGCATGCGGTACTGATCCTGCTTACTCATCGTCGAACCGCGTGCATCAATGTTCACATTGATGACGTTGTTGTTCGTTGGCCCCTTCGAACCCTTGAGTTCTTTGGCCAGCATCCTGCGCGTCAGCTCATACGGATAGATGCGTGAACCGTTCGGCAGCCGAATCAATTCACCTTTCATGTTCTCATTGATCTGCGTCACACCGCCGAAGGCCATGGCGCCGGTCGCATGCTTGCTGCCGCTTCCAAAACCAAGCGCACTTTTGATCCAGCCGCCGATGCCGCTCACCGCACTGGTCACCTTGTCAGCGATCTTGCCAGGAAGGCCCGCCAGCCCATCGATCACGCCCTGCGCGGCATCGACCAAAGCATTAAACTTATCATTCACCCATACAGCCGCTTCATTGAGCGCACTGAACACAGGCGTCATATGTTCGCCGACCCATCCGATCGCTGGCAGCACAAGCGAATTAAGCACGCTTCCTACGGTGGAGAAAGCCCCCGAGACCACTGTCCCTACCAGGCTTGCGACAGAGCCTAAAAGCGGCATGTATGGATCCAGCGCCGCTTTCACATTCGTGAAAGTCGTACCCAACGCATTACCGGCCCATTCCAGCGCACCACCGAGTGCATTCGCTGCACCCTCGCTCCTCTCGATCAACCAATCAAGCGCCGGATTGAGACCATTGATCATCTTCTCACCGGCCGACGAGAGCGCATCCTCGAAAGTGCCTGCGATCGTACCAATCTTCGCAGTCGCATTCTGAGCACCAGATGCTGTGCCGCCTGCAAACATTTCTTCGACCGTTTTACCATTCGAGATGCTTTTCATGCTCCAGAAATCACCACCGGCCGCTTCGAGTGCATCTGCCGAGCCCTTGAAACCGAACTCTTTCATTCGTTCGAATTCACCCATGTCGGCGTCAGCTAATGCTTCTAGTGCATCCATGACCGTTTTCCCCGGTGTCAACGATGCCATATCCTCAGCCAGCTGGGTCAAACGCTGTGCCTCGGTCGCGCTGCCATCAGCAATCTGGATGGCACGGCTGGCTGCTGCTAATACTTCACCGGAAGAAAACTGTGTCGTTCGCGCGTTCTCGTTGGCCCAGTCCATCATCTCACGGGCTGCGCTCTGGTCACCGCCCATGAAATGCGTCATCGAGCTCAGGTACTGCTGACGTTCTGTGCCGCCTGTCCACATGGAACTTGCGGCCGACGCTACACCGCTGCCGATGCCGGCCGCTGCAGCACCAATACCGCCAGCCAGCAGGCCGCCACCGG
Organism: uncultured Peptococcaceae bacterium; assembly: GCA_958451915.1. Taxonomy (GTDB): domain Bacteria; phylum Bacillota; class Peptococcia; order Peptococcales; family Peptococcaceae; genus UMGS1590. Next base: position 338 of record CAUDRX010000093.1, on the reverse strand, counting down.
CTACCGACAGCGCCGTTCCAAGACCGCCTTTTAGTTTGCTGCTGAAGCTCTGGATCTCCTGACCATCCAGGTCGAGCTTGATGTCATACTTTTGTCCTGTCAGGTCTTTGAGCTGTCGCTGCAGCTCTTTGGCCTCCGCTCGCGCTGTTTTGATGTCGTCACGCGTCAGTTTGGCCTGCGCAGTGATCACCGCCGGCTTGTTGGTCAGACGCTCGATCTGGCTCTGGATAGAGGCCACATTCTTCTCTACGGCGCTGAGTCCAACGGCTTGCACCTCGGTTTTGTGTTTTCCCCTGACGCCAGACAGCGCGCTCTTCAGTCTGCCAATTTTGGATGAC
>CAUDRX010000092.1 GCA_958451915.1 uncultured Peptococcaceae bacterium | reverse complement strand
CTGACAGGAGATAACCTGCGTAGTGGCCTGGATGTTGCGCTCTGTGATGATGATAATGTCGTTACAATGACCAAGACGACTATGGCAGAAAATAGTTGCACAGCCACGCTCAAAGTACCTGTGAATGAATCAGCTGGCAATATCGCCTATACCGTAAAAGTTTCTCTTGATGGTGAAACTTATCTCAGCGAACCAACCGCTTCTCTCACTGTTTCCGGCAAGTCTGGCGGTGGGAACACTGGCGGTGGTGGAGGAGGGATCGTTCTTCCGCCACTTGATGATGAATATGAGATCGCGGTTGATTAGCCAGAGAATGGAAAGATCGAGAGTATTGGTGACAAAGCAGAAGCTGGTGATGAAGTGACCATCACAGTCACTCCGGATGAGAGATATGTTGTCAAAAAGGTTATTATCACTGATGAACATGGCAATGCTATCCAACTAACAGATAATGGTGATGGTACCTTTACCTTTATAATGCCGGAAGGCGCTATCAAGATCGAAGCGGAATTTGCTGAAGAAGGTGAAGAAGAAACGCCTGTTATCGATCTACCTTTCAATGATGTAGAGGAAAGCGCATGGTATGCAGATGCCGTACAGTTTGTTTTCGAACAAGGACTCATGACCGGTGTTAGTAAAACTAACTTTGGACCGGATCTCACTACAACCCGTGGCATGATTGTTACTATGCTCTATCGCTTGCAGGGTGAACCAGAGGTCGGTGAAGGCTGTTTTAGCGATGTTAATGCTGCTGCTTACTATGCTGACGCAGTTACTTGGGCTGCGGAGAATGATATCGTCAGCGGTTATGGCAATAAGATTTTCGGCCCAAATGATGCCATTACGCGTGAACAGCTTGCAGCCATCTTGTATCGTTACTGTGAAGCGATGAGATATGAGATCAGTGCCCGTAGTGACCTCAGTGCATACAGTGATGCAGATTCTATTAGCAGTTGGGCAACAGACGTCATTAGTTGGGCCCATGCCATGGGGCTCATCAATGGCGTGAGCAAGACTGAGCTCGCCCCACAGGCGACTGCGACACGCGCGCAGGTGGCAGCAATCCTTGAACGTTTTCTAACAATTGATTGGGAAGCGTAAAGCTTTTAAAATCAGAATGCGTCTGACGGGATGGAAGATCGTTCCGTCAGGCGCTTTTTCAGTTGTGGAATCTTGCGAGACCCTTGGGCTCTGTGATATGCTATTAGATAGATAAGCGAGGTGTCAAACGTGAATAAAGATTTTATCTACAAGCATTTAAAAAAAGCACTGACTGGACCAACAAGTTTTGATGACATCGTAAAGATTTTTGATTCGCGAAAAATCCCGGTAGCTGAGATTAAAGAGGCACTCGATGGATTAGAAAAAGATGGCCGTCTTGTAAGAACACGCACAGATCACTATGGCATCCCAGAACAAATGAATCTTTTGACCGGCAGGGTCAAAAAGTTAAAGAAAGGATATGGGTTCCTTGTCACGGATAATATGGACATGGAAGACCTTTTTATCCCGCCGGATAGTTTAAATTCCGCTCAGAATGGCGATCGTGTCATTGTTCGTATTATGAAGCATCGTAATCAGATGAACAGTCAGGGGAAAAACCGTGATGAATGTGAAGTAGTCCGTATCCTCGAACGTCATAATAGAATGTATGTAGGGACATACATTCCAAAAAATCACTATGCTTTTGTAGTCCCGGACAATCAGACATTTGGTCAGGATATCCTTGTTCCGTTTGACAAAGAATATCATGCGCAGGAAGGCGATAAAGTTCTTGTGGAGATCACCTACTGGGGGGATCAGCGTGAGATTCCGCAAGGTGAGATCATTGCGCGGCTGGGGCCAGCAGAGGCACCAGGTGTGGATGTACTGTCGCTGGTATATCGTTATGACTTGAGTCCGGCTTTTACACAAGAACAATTGCAGGAAGCTGGGCGTATCAGTCAGCAGGTGATTGATTCACAGCTGGATCGTCGGCGTGATTTCAGATACTATAGTCATGTGGTGACGATTGATGGTGCCGATTCAAAAGACCTGGACGATGCCGTACAGCTGGAGATTCTTTCCAATGGGAATTATATGCTTGGCGTTCATATAGCAGACGTTGGGGAATATATCAAAGAAAATTCGATCCTCGATCAGGAAGCTTACAAGCGCGGGACAAGCGTTTATTTTGTTGATCGTGTCTTGCCGATGTTACCAACAGATATCTCTAATGGCATCTGTAGCCTCAATGCTGGTGAAGATCGTCTGGCACTTTCTTGTGTGATGGAGGTCAACAGTCGCGGGCAGGTTGTAACAGCAGAAATCAGCGAATCGATCATAAACGTTGAAAAGCGTTTTACGTATGATACGGTCAATGAGATTCTTGCGACACAACAGTTCGACGAAGACCCTTCATATGTAGAGACGTTTAATGACATGCGTGCACTTAGCAAGATTCTCTATGAAAAGCGTCTCGAACGCGGGTCATTGGAGTTTGACTTGCCTGAGAGTAAGGTGGTACTTGATGACCAAGGCCATGCGATCGACATCGTTATGCGTGAGCGCGGTGAAGCCGAACAGATCATCGAGGAGTTTATGATCCTTGCAAATGAGACTGTGGCTGCATATTTCTTCCGCCGCAAGATGCCATTCATTTATCGCGTGCACGAAGAACCAGAGCCAGAAAAACGAGATGCGTTTTTACACTATATCCAGCGCTTAGGTATTGTACTGCCGCATAAAGAGGAAAAATTTAGCGCGAAAGACCTGCAGTGGATCCTTAAAAAAGCAGAAGAGAAGGGGTGTGCAGGCATAGTGAGCATGATGATGCTCCGAATGATGAATCATGCGTATTATACGACGAAAAAGACCTCTCATTTTGGCTTGGCCAGTCGACATTATACGCATTTTACTTCACCAATCCGTCGTTACAGTGACCTTTCTATTCACCGATTGATTAAAGAATTTCTTCAGAACAACAACCGGCTCAATGAACATCGTATCCAACATTATGAGAAAATCTTTGCAGATGCCAGCGAGCAGGCCTCAGGCTGTGAACGAAATGCTGAAGAAGCCGAACGCGCCAGTGTTGATTTGAAAAAAGCAGAATACATGTTGTCGTTCGTCAAGAACGAATATGTGGCACAGATTGTTAGCGTGACATCGTTTGGATTTTTTGTACAGCTTGATAATTCTGTAGAAGGGTTGGTCCATATCTCAACTTTAGTCGATGACTACTATAATTATGATGCTGATAACATCAGTCTGATCGGCGAGCATAGCGGGCGGACATTTAAGCTTGGGCAAAAGGTAGAGGTGATTTTGGATGCGGTCAACATGAAAGATGCGACTATCGATTTTGTATTGAAGAACCAAACAAGCACCAATAGTATCAAGATCACGAATGATATCAAGAAAAATAAAGTTAATCAGGTGACTGCGCAGCAGCGCACTTGTAAGAAGACAGCGACGCTGACAGGCACTAAAAAATCAACAACAAGGAAGAGGAAGACACATCGTGGGTCAAAAAATAATAGCAGAAAACAGAAAGGCAAGGCATGATTATTTTATCTTGGAATCACTTGAGGCAGGCCTCGCATTAAAAGGGACTGAAGTTAAGTCGATGCGCGCTGGACATGCAAATCTCAAGGATTCATATATCTTTATCCAAAATAATGAAGCCTTTATCGAAGGAATGCATATTAGTCCTTATGAACAGGGGAATATTTTCAATGTGGATCCGCTTCGCAAACGTAAACTGTTGCTCCACAAAAAAGAAATTTTGAAGCTGCGCGCTAAAACGCAAGAGAAAGGGCTTGGTATTGTCCCGTTAAAGTTGTATTTTAAAAACGGACGCGTAAAAGTGGAGATTGCTGTGGTTCGGGGTAAAAAATTATATGACAAGCGTGCTACAGAAGCAAAACGTTCTGCTGAACGTGAGATTCACCGGGCACTGAGAGAAAGAGAGAGGCATTAAGATGGCTAAGAAATATAAGACAAAAGAACTGCGCAATGCTTTTTTAGGTAATACACTAAATAAATTTAAAGAAAAGACGTTCAGTGCGTTGTTCTTAGGGGTGTTGGCAGCTGGTGCGGCACTTCTTTTAGATGCGGTCAAAGATGATGAGGCTGCTGATGAAGCAGAATTGTTCAGAGAATGACAAAAAGCCCTGCGTATCGTTCCACTCACAAGCTGAGTGAAACGACATGCAGGGCTTTTTCAGTATTTAGCCGAAGACTTGTGGAGGCTGGAGTTCGTAGCCGTTTAACGTGACGATCATTTTTTCTATCACTTCGTCTTCCAGTGGACGATCAGAGAAGTTGGTCTTTACGTTGGCAATGCGGTCTAATTCGTCCAGGCCGCTGATTAGTTTCCCAAAAGCAGCATATGCGCCGTCAAGGTGTGGTGCCTTTGCGTGCATGATAAAGAATTGGCTGCCAGCACTGTCTGGATGCATGGCACGTGCCATGGAGAGTACACCGCGGTCATGTTTGAGGTCATTAGTAAATCCATTTTGGCGGAATTCCCCTTTGATGGTGTAGCCAGGGCCACCTGTTCCAGTTCCCTGAGGATCGCCGCCCTGGATCATAAAGCCTTTGATCACTCGATGGAAGATCAGGCCATCATAGAAACCTTTGTTTGCCAAAAATAAAAAATTGTTTACAGTGTTAGGCGCTACATCAGGATAGAGTTCAGCTGTCATCGAATTGCCACTTTTCATTTTGATTTCAACTTGAGGATTTGACATAATTCTTTCAACCCTTTCTGAGAAATAGATATTTACTGATGTTTATGATAACATAAAGGATGTGAGATTCACAACCAAAACACTTCTTAAAGAAAGGAAGATTGGATGCATTTCAAAAAAGTGATTTCTGCCTGTGCTTTGGGCGCTATGCTTACTACAGCTGCCGTTGGGCCAAGTGTTGCTCATGCAGGCGAGACAAATATCATTATCAACGGTGTTGTCTATCAATGCGATAGTTCTGCAATGCCACATAATATTAGTAATCGTGTGTACGTACCGCTTCGTGTGATCAGTGAAGGGTTAGGGCACGAGGTTGTTTGGAATGGTGAAAACCGTGCGGTCTTGATCGATTCTGGTGTGAGTGATATCGATACTGATATATCGGGCCTTCAAATCTATGTAGACGGTGAGCGTGTCCAGACAGACGCGAGCACGGGGGTGCCATACATCACTCCAAGTGGTTATACAATGGTGCCAGTCCGTGTGGTTGCTGAAAAACTTGGAGCAGACGTGACTTGGAACAGCGAGACTCAGTCGGTGACAGTGACGACCACAGGTTCTTCAAATAACGGTTCGACGATCACAAAACCGGATGTGACTTATCCGGATGTCGCACCATCTGTGCCAGATAACAATACTGGTGTCACCGATGATAATCAGACATCTGATCAGCCGGCACAGGACAGTATGCCGCAGTCCGCTGATGAAGTGACTCTTCGTGGAGATAGTTATTGCACGTTGGATCAGATGCAGCGTTATCTCGATAAGATGGAGACAGCGATGCAGCAGCGTGCAGCAGCAAACGGAACGACGTTCGTTCCGTTCCCGGAAAATATTGCTTATCAATATTACACTATTGGCCAGAAATATAACATTCGAGGAGATGTCGCTCTGGCGCAGGCGTTGTTGGAAACAGGTTATTTTCAGTATGGCAACGAGGTACAACCATGGCAGAACAATTATTGTGGATTGGGCGCTGTTGGTCATACAACGACTGAAGAAGAATATGCAAACTCGCTTCTGACGAACATCGATCATAGCAGGGCCTGGCTGCAGGTTGGCATCCACGGCTGGATCTACGACAGTGTGGCGACTGGGGTTGAAGCTCATATTCAGCATTTGTATTCTTATGCAACGACTGATTCTCTTCCTGGCGGGTGTACACTGGTCGATGGACGCTTTAATCATGGGAACCGCGGTGTTGCTACTGTGATCACTGATTTGAACGGAAAATGGGCTGTGCCGGGAAATGGTTATGGAGAAAACATCTACAATAATATGCTCATTGAAATGATGAACAGCTGATATTTGAAAGAGAGGGGGCGTTTTCTATGAATATAAAACGAGAAATTCAGCAAGCGCTCAAGGAGCAGAATTTTACCCGAGTAGAAGCTTGCTTTCAGGAAAACGAATCGCAGACGATGCGCATCTTGCAGATGCATGTCTATGGGTTACCCCATGAACAATTGCGCTGGACGGCGATTGATTATATCAGTCGATTAGCAGGATTACATGCGAAAAATTATGATATGCTCTTTCGCAACATTATCCGTCGCTTCATCTGGCAGATGTGTGAAGAAAGTGCAAATGTGCCGTGGGCTTCTTCGGAAGTGATTGGCAGCATCATTGCTAAAGTACCAGGGAAGCAATTTGAAGAATTTATAGGGCCGTTGTTTTATCATACAGATCTCAATGATATCTGTTATGCAGGTCTTTACTGGGCACTACCTCAGCTAATGATCCACCATTCTGAGAAAGTGGAAGAATATCTGCCGAACACTTATTATTGGTTCGACCAATTTGATTTGGCGGATCTGCGCGCTTATGCGATTCTTTATTTTCGGGATTTCCCTCATAACGAGATGTGTGATCATCTCGAAGCCTGGAAGAATGATGAGCGGCGTGTAGCTATCTATCTCAATGGCAGCGTTCGAGATATTAGTGTTGCAGAACTGGCGAATGCTATTGATGAGTGATCAAAATTGATTGCCGAAACGAGGCTGTAATATATCAGACCTTGTTTTTTTATTAGAGGCGCGGTATAATGGACCGCGTTAGCAGGTAGCGATCGCGGCGCAAGCTGAGGAAAGTCCGGGCTCCACAGGGCAGGATGCTGGCTAACGGCCAGTGGGGGTAACCCTAAGGAAAGTGCCACAGAAAACAAACCGCCGAAAGGTAAGGATGAAACGGTGCGGTAAGAGCGCACCAGCGGCTGGGTGATCAGTCGGCTTGGTAAACCCCATTCGGAGCAAGACCTAATAAAAACGTTAACATGGCCCGTGTTGTTTTGGGTAGGTCGCTGGAGGTTCATGGCAACATGAATCCAAGATAGATGATCGCTGATACAGAACCCGGCTTATTACCTGCTAATTTTTTTGAACATAAAAAGGCCCTACAGATTTGCTCAAAATGGCTGTCTGTAGGGCTTTTTTATTTTGCTTGTGTTACAGGGTTTTACTTGGTTTATATATCTTTCAACCCACATGCAACCCACGCGGGGATTTTATGCATGCCGTTGCATACTCTGCTGAGTTATCGCTTGACCTGTTCGATGGCATCGGTGAAGATGTTGGCGACGATGGTCTTGTCGGGATTGGCGTGGGCGTAGACGTTGAGGGTGGTCTCTGCGGTGGCGTGGCCGAGACGTTCCTGGACGTCTTTGATGCTGGCGTTGGCGTCGAGGAGGATGGTGCAGTGAAGGTGACGGAGTTTATGCGGAGTGCTGTCTGGGATGTGTGGATTTTTGGCGATGATGCGATGCATCCATTCTGGGATGCGTGAGGGGAGGATGGGGAACATCCGCTCTTTGGACGGGCAGATGGTGCGCCAGTCTGCGAGGATGTCGACGGTCTCCTGGTCAAGGGCGATGGTGCGCTGCGAACTTGGTGTCTTGGTACCATCGCCGATGATGTAGTTACTGCTGTAGTCGACGGTCATGGTTCGTCTGATGGAGAGCTGGTCATCCTGGAGATCGCCCCACTTGAGGGCTGCGAGCTCGCCGTCGCGGATGCCGCTATATGCGAGAAGTCGGAAGAGGGGATAGATCATGAGGTTGTTTTCACGCTGGCAGGCGTCGAGAAAGTCGATGAGGTTTTCTTTGGTCCAGATCTGGTATTCTTTGCCTTTTTTGTGCTGCTTAGGTGGTTTGAACTTACGAAATGGTGTCTCGTCGATGATGCCTTCGTCTACGGCATAGGCGAAGATGGCTTTGACACGCGCGAGGCGCACTTTTATGGTGCAGTAATGATAGGAGTAGTAGTTTGCCAGGTTGGTGATGTCTTCGAGCGTTATAGAGGAAATGAGGGTATCACGTGGCAAGATGGCGTAGGATGAAGCGAGCTCTGTGCGGGCGGTGACGTAGGTGGAGGGTTTGACGGTGGGGCGGTATTGCTCGAGCCAACGGTCGACGACGTCGCCATAGGTGAGGTGTTCTTTCTTTTTGGGAACGCCGAGTACTTGCATTTCTGCGATCCACTTCTTGGCTGCTTTTTTGGTGGTGAAGCCACGCTTGCTCTTTTTTCTACCGTGGTCGAGGTAGGCGACTGCTTTGTAACGGGTCGCGCCATTTGCGAGTTTGTAGGTTTCGATGGCCATAATAAAAACCTCCTTGGGATTTTTGGGTGCAGAAATCCAGGAGGTGTGATATACTGATAATTGTGGTAGGGAGTATAACACACTTCCTGATGGCTCAGCTGGTTGGCGCCGGCTGGCCGCTTTGGTCCGTCCTGTTGGCGCAGGGCGGGCTTTTTTTATTGCTTAAAAT
>CAUDRX010000091.1 GCA_958451915.1 uncultured Peptococcaceae bacterium | reverse complement strand
CTGTTACCGGCTGGAAGACGCAGCTCGTGGCGCAAGGTTATGCCCCTGTCACGATCAACACCATGCTTGCCGCCCTCAACAGCCTCCTGCGTTTCCTCGGGCGCGACGATCTGCGCGCCCGCTTTCTGCGCGTGCAGCGGCGGCTTTTCCGCGATCCGGCGCGCAGCCTCAGACTGGCCGAGTACCGGCGCCTGTACGCAGCCGCCCGCAGCCGCCGCGACCAGCGTCTGGCGCTCATCCTCGAGACCCTTTGTGCCACCGGCATCCGTGTTTCAGAGCTTGCTGCCATCACCATCGAAGCTGCGCAGAACGGCCGCGCCGAGATCCGCCTCAAGGGCAAGATCCGTCTCATCCTGCTGCCGCACCGCCTCTGTCAAAAACTCCTGCGCTACGCCCGTGCCCGTCATCTCTCGGCAGGCGCGGTCTTTCGGCGTGCCAGCGGGCAGCCCCTCAGCCGTCAGCAGGTCTGGCGCATGATGAAAGACCTCGCCGCTGCCGCCGGCGTCGCACCGGAAAAGGTCTTTCCCCACAACCTGCGCCGCCTGTTTGCCATCACCTATTACAGCGCCACCCATGACATCGTTCGTTTGGCCGACGTCCTTGGACACAGCTCTGTCGAGACCACGCGCCTGTATCTCCTCACCACCAGCGATGAGCTCCACCGTGTTCTCGATCATCTGCACCTTGTCAGCTGAGCCCACAGAAAGTAAAAAGGAGGCGATAAAAAAACGGCCATGATCCCATCGGCCAACGGAATAAACATTTCGTCCGGCTTGTAGCACGCTATCAGTCACACAACACACAGCATCAGAAAAAATGACAGGACTGCACCTCAACATGCAGATATAACAGCACCATAAGGAAAGGCTATGATGATCCATCATAACCTTGATTTTTTGCACAAAAAATTCTGTAATTTAGTGCGCGCAATCTTGGAAACTATGTTATAATACTCCTGAACAAAGTGATGATTTCGGCCTGTTTTTTTCATCGTTCAACGAAATGTTTATTTTGTTGGTAACGATGCGGCATGAAGGAGGGAGCGCGATGCGTGAGAGTTTGCATGATTATTGCATCCGCACCGGCGCACTGCATCTGCTCGCCGAGTGGGACAGTGCCGCCAATGGCACGCGCACGCCCGAGACCATCAGCTATGGCAGCAAACAGCGCGTGCACTGGCGCTGTGCCCGGGGGCACACCTGGGAAGCCGCCGTCTGCACGCGCACCTCGCACCACAGCGGTTGTCCCGTGTGCAGCGGCCGTCAGGTCGAGACAGGGGTGAACGACCTCGCCACCACCCATCCCGCCCTTGCACGCCAGTGGCACCCGGAGAAAAACAGCCCCCTCACGCCGCAGGATGTCAGCGCTGGCAGCACGCGGCGCGTCTGGTGGCAATGCGCGCAGGGCCATACCTGGCAGGCCACAGTCAAGTCCCGCGCCCTGGGCGGCGCTGGCTGTCCTGTGTGCGCCGGCCGGCAGGTGGAACCAGGGGTGAACGACCTCGCCACCACCCACCCCGACATTGCCGCTCAGTGGCATCCGGAAAAGAACGGCCCCCTCACCCCACGCGATGTGAGTGCAGGCAGCAAGCGCCAGGTCTGGTGGCAGTGCAGTCAGGGCCACGTCTGGCAGGCGCGCATCGCCAGCCGGGTCGCAGGCCGGGGCTGTCCCGTCTGCGCCGGCCGACGCATCGTGCCCGGAGAGAATGACCTTGCCGCGAGCCATCCCGCCCTTGCCGCCCAGTGGCATCCCGACCGTAATGGCGAGCTTTCGCCCGCTCAGGTCTCGCCCCACAGCAACCGCAAGGTCTGGTGGCAGTGTGAGGCGGGCCACGCCTGGCAGGCCACACCCGCCAGCCGCGTGCGCGGCACAGGCTGTCCCTATTGCAGCGGGCGCAAAGTCCTTGCCGGGTTCAATGACCTCGCCAGCCGCTATCCTGCCCTCGCGCGCGAGTGGAAGCAGACACTCAATGGCACGCTCACGCCCCAGGACGTCACCCCCGCCAGCCATAAGAAAGTCTGGTGGCAGTGCCCCGCCGGGCACATCTGGCAGGCGCGCATCGCCAGCCGCACCAACGGCGCCGCCGGCTGTCCCGTCTGCGCCGGTCGAGCAGGCACCAGCCACCTCGCCATGCAGGAACGCCGCGAATGACACCCGCAGAAAATAACCACGGCCCAGCAGCCACAGGCGCGGACCGTGTTGAGATATAGTGATCAAAATACAAAAATAAGGAGTGAAAGGATATGAACAAACATAAGATGAGCAAGAAATTGCTCGCCACCATCATGACGTTCGCCATGCTCATCACCATGTTCCCGTCCGGCGTCTTCGCCGCGCCAGGGGATGGTGGGAACGGCCATGAGAACGGCCAGGTCGTCTCTGGGACTGAGCAGGCTCCTGTGACCGCCAGCGCAAACGGCGTCACCGTGAACAAGTACGTCACGCAGGATGAAAATGGCAACTACAACCTCACCCTGGAAGGCTACGCCGCCAACCAGCTCACCACCACCTCCACCAGCACCCCACTCGACATCGTGCTCGTGTTGGATGTATCCGGGTCGATGGAGGATGATTTTTCATCAGAAACTATAGTGTATCAGGAAGTCTATGATATCAAGTGGAATGGGACTTATTATGTTAAGTCAGGAGATGGATATTCAAGACTTAACCGTGACGAGGATGGATGGTATCTTGGCAAATATTTGTGGAAAGATTATTACGAACCAATGACATCAGAAAATGATTCCGATAAAGATCATGTTCAGTTTTATGAGAGATCAAAAGTACCGGCTCAAAGTAAATTAGAAGCTTTGCAAGGCGCTGTAGAAACTTTTATTAAAAATGTAGAAGATAATGCAAAAGAAAATAATGTAGACCATCAGATCAGTTTGGTTAAGTTTTCTGGCAGAGAAAATAACCAGATTGGAGATAATATTTATCGATATGATAGAAATACCTACAACTATTCTCAGATAGTAAAACAGTTAACGAGTGTTAGAAACGGTGGAGCTGATCAGTTGATTAGTGCTGTTGATGACTTGTCTGCTGCTGGATCCACGCGTTCTGATAATGGTTTAAAGAGAGCTCAAGCAGCTTTGGAATCTTCGAGAGAAAATGCAAAGAAAGTCGTTGTTATGTTCACCGATGGTGAACCAAATGATTTTTCAGGATTTGATAATGATGTTGCGAGAGATGCGGTCGATCAAGCATATCAATTGAAGAAGAACGATGTAACTATCTATACTATTGGTGTCTTTAATAATGCAGATCCGGATGATATTAACGGACAATTTAATAAATATATGAATGCCGTATCATCAAATTACCCTGAAGCACATAGTTCTAATTACTATTGGAATAGTGTTCAATTAGGTAATCGTAATCCTGATGGTAAAGATTACTACTTCGCAGCGGATAATGCCGATTCTTTGACCGATGTCTTTGAAGGCATCGCTGAAGATGTAACAACCGAAACGTTGGAAGTCTATCCAGACGCAGAGTCTGAACTGGTCGACACCCTGTCCCAGTACTTCAACCTGCCGGAAGATTTTAATAAAGACGAAGATGTCAAGATTCAGTTTGCCGAAGCCTATAAAACAGAAGACGGCGAGATCGCATTCCACGAACCAAAGGATGAGATCCCAGGTAATCCTATCATCACCGTGACACGCGAGGATGACACCCTTACCGTCACCGGTTTCAATTACAAAGACAACGCTGTTACCATAAGCGACGATGGTTCTGTCTCCGGCGGCAAGCTCGTCGTCACCTTCCCGATCGACGTCGATGTAAACGCTTGCCTCCTCGCTCCAGCCGAAAATGGCCAGTATGATACCAATAGCACCGCGGAAGGAACAAAGGCCAAACTGTCCTACAAAGAATCTGACGCTCAAGACGCTGGAATGAAGGCAACAGTGCTCGAAAATAGTCCAAAAGTTTACTTCGATAACGCCACCTTCGACGCCAACGGCACCGACGTCACCGTCCAAGTCTACGTCGATGGCAACAAAGTAGAAAATCCATTGGATTATGTCAGCATCGACAGAGATCAGCGAGACACCGCGAAAGATTATTTCAATCTGGTAAATACTACTGATGATGGGGTCCTGACCTACGACTTCAACTATAATACAGACAATGGTTATAACATGGTCGATCTCAAAGTGACCCTCAAGGACAAAGATACCTATCTCTTGCAAGGCGTCACTTCCTATCAGTCCCATGGCAGTAAGGGCACAGATAACGTCCGTGATGCAGGAGCCGCCGATGGCATTTACGTTGTCGACAATGTGACTGCCGATGGCACTGAGTCAGTCGATTGCACCATCTACCTCCGTACCGCTTACAGTGCAGAGTACTATTTGGATGGTGATTTGCAAGACGGCGATCTGACGGATAACACCGTTTACCTCGCAGGCGAAGATGTTGATGCGAGAACGCCAGATAAAGAAAAGCCAGGCACAGGTCAATCCGCCTGGATGGATTGGAAGAACAGCGATTATGCCACTTCCATCACGCTGAAAGACCTGCCAGTCGTTTCCGGCAGTGTTGTTGATGGCTGGTACCTTAGCGATGATACTGACAAGGCAGAGTCCCCAGTAAGTGTTGCTGAAAACACGAATAAAGCTGAAAACAATGTTTTCAAGTTCAACGCAACGACCGCGAAACTGTATAATATCACCATCAACTATGTCGACGATAAAGGTCAAACCTTGAAAGAATCGATGCTCATCGATGATGTTGTCAATGGCACCGAAAGAAACTTTGATGTAAGCACGAATGACACTGGTGATATTCCTCTGATCATCCAGAAGGGTGACGATCAGTACGTCTTCAACCGCCTGACGGAGGGCGATTGGACCGTGAAGATCGATGGTAAAAACGCAGAGATCACCGCAGAGTATCTCCTCGACTCCGACGAAGACGGCACACCTGACGCCTATGAAGCCACCGTTACCTACAAAGTAGAGAACGGTATCTGGGAAGGTGAAGGCGGCAGTGAGCCTATCGAGGAAGACTTTGTGATCAAACAATTTGATCCAGACACCAATACCTGGGTTGACACGAACGTGACCCTTGGTGACACCATTCCAACTGCAAAAGCTGACACTGGTTACGACCAGAGCACGGGTAAGTGGGATGCAACGATCGATGAAACTACGAAGGTAACAGGAGACGTTACCTACACCTTCACCTTTGCTCAGCAGAAATATGCAGTAACCATCAAGTACCAGAATGAAGATGGTGACACAATCAAAGTTGATTTTACTGACAAGGCAGATATCGTCAACTCAGACTACAGCTATGCTGTCAGCGAAGATGAAACGGGCGACGTCCCATTCATCATCAAAGATGGCGACACCCAGTATGTCTATGATCGTCTTGCGCAAGATTCCGACCCGTTGAGCGGGACGCTCGATGGCAACAAGACCATCACTGCTGTTTATGCTGTTGATGAAAACGAAAACGAGATTCCGGATAAGTACGAAGTGACCGTAACTTACAAGGTTGTCAATGGGACTTGGTCTGACGATGAGACTAAGAACATCACCCAAGACTTTGTGATCGCTGAATTTGATGGTAGCAAGTGGAACGCTAAGGAACAGACCCTTGGCAGCACTATCCCACAGGGCATGAAAGCTAACGATGGCTACGATCAGAACAGCGGTAAGTGGGATCAAGACATCAAAGCTGAAACCAAGGTAACCGAAGATGTTACCTACACCTACGAATTTACTGAACAGAAGTACACCCTGACCTACGATGCCAACGGTGGGACCTATGGTGACGATAAGACTGCTGCGGAAGCAACAGGTCTGACTGCCAAGGAATACATCCTCTGGGATGAAAACAACGAAACCAATGATCAGGAGCCAACAGATGGAACAACTAAACTCCCTACCCATGCACAGGCAACTGTAGACGGGAAGGAAGTCAAAGTCCTCTTTGCTGGCTGGACGCTCAACGATAATGATGAAGCGATCTACAGCGCAGGTGACACACCTAAATATGCCACTAAAGTGGATCTTCAGGGCGACACCACCGTTTACGCCGTATGGAGCTACGATAAGAATGGCAACGGCACACCAGATGTGAATGAAGACCTTTACACCCTGACTTACAACGCAACCAGCGGGTATTATGGTGAAGCAACTGATGAAAAGACTACTGCCGTCGCTGAAAACCTGCTCGGTGGAATGAAGTATGATCTTTGGACCAAGGATAATACTGGCACCAAGCCAACGGACGGCACTGAAGCATGGCCACAGCACGTAGATGTGATGCCAGAAGGGGAAAGTGAACCTGTTGCTGTTGAAATGGTAGGCTGGACGACGAATGAAGAGCTTGCCAAGACGATTTACGGCAGAGACAGCGCATCTGTCCCACAGATCTACTACAATGTTCCGATCGAAAAGGCCAATGTAACAGTTTACGCTGTCTGGGGCTATGACGAGAACAACAACGGCACCCCAGACATCACTGAAAAGGGCGCAACCCTCACCTACAACGCAACGAGCGGTACTTACAGCGATGGGTCCAAGGAAGCATCCGCTACCAAGCTCTTGCCACGTACATATGATCTCTGGAATCTGAATGATGAAGATCAGGTCATTGGTCAGCAGCCAGATAACAAAGAGCTGGCCCTGCCTACCCATGCAAAGGTTGCCGCATTGCCTGGCAGCGTCATCGCACAGGAAGGCACCGAATGTGCTGTTGTATTCATGGGTTGGACCGAGACAGAACCAAAGGATTGGCCAACTGCTGATACAGCATCCATAACTGGCAACGATAAAGCCAACTACATCTATGCCGCTGGCGAAGAGTATCCAACACTCTCTAAGAATGTTGAGCTTGCAGGTGATCAAACCGTCTACGCCGTCTGGGGCTATGATGAAAATGGCGACGGCATCGCAGATGCCCAGCAGATCGTCATCACCCCTGCCGACATCACCATCTACCAGGGCGGTGAAGGCTACGAAGGCGTTGTAGAGGGTGAAAATGGGGCCAACATTGGTGAAAACCATGAAGGTCTGCCAGAACCTGGCTATTACCTCATCCTTCCATATCAGCTCGATGAGGAACTTGAGGGTGCAGATAATACGATCAACCTGAGTGGTAAGCTGCACTTGCATTATACCAATGCAGCAGGGCAGGATGCACGCGATTGGGATCTTGCACTGTACAATGAGAGCGCTGGCACTGACGGCAATAAAGTCAATGTCGATAAAAACCATGATGGCAAGATCGAAGCTGGCGAATTCTACTATGTCTACCAGTTGAAACAGAGCGAAGGTAACAACTACCCAGTTCGTCTCGAGATTAAAGATGGTGACACATTCAAGACGACCGATGATTTTGATTTCGCGATCGATTCGCTTTATGAGACCTACCCTATGCGTCTCTATAACACCCCTGATCTGGATCGTGAACTGGTAACAGCTCAGATCAAGGTGAATGGGAACTGGACAGATGTCAACGATGAAAGCGTTCTTGGCGCAGGCACCGTTCGTGGTATCGCTCGAGGCTTTGGTACGCTGACCATCCGAGGTACTGTTGACGAAGAACCAGTGACTGCCATTGGAACCGAAGCACCTACCGACAACGTCACCCAGATCACCGCTGTTGAATCTGGTACTGAGAAAAATGTCTACAATGTCAACGGCAGTGGTATCCCTGTCATCGATCAGGATGCAGTACAGTTCCTTGCAGATACCATCGTGGATCCGGAAGGGACCTCAACGGCTCAGCTGAAAGAAGCTGCACAGGCAGAAAACACTGCAATCACTGACGATTACACCTTCGATTTCAGCTACCTGGACCTCGTCGACACCAGCAATGGGAACGCCTATGTGACCCTCGCTGATGAAAACACAATGTCTGTCGATCTCTACTGGCCATATCCAGAAGATATGGATAAGAGTGAACCAGTCTACATCGTTCACTACGATGGCCTCGACCGTGACTTCAATGGTGCAAATCTCGATGATGAACTCAACAAGGGTGACGTTTCAGTCAACGTGTACAGCGCAGACAGTGACGAATTCACCTTGACCGACACCGGCAAAGGTTATAAGATCACGACCAGCACCTTCTCGCCATTTGCGATCGTTTACAAGCAGGCCGAAGAACCTTCCGTCACCCCAGACCCAGGTCCTGGCGGCGGCGGGGATCCTGACCGTCCTGGTCTGAACCTTGAAGACCACTACTCCTACATCGTCGGTTATCCTGAAGACTATCGCACCGGCGAAGCCACGGACGATGAATCCCTCTGGCCAGTCAAACCACAGGGCAAGATCACCCGTGCCGAAGTTGCGACCATCTTCTATCGTCTCCTGAACAACGAGACACGCACCGAAAACTGGACCACCAGTAACAACTTCACCGATGTTGATGCAGACGATTGGTACAACACCCCAATCTCCACCCTCTCCAGCATGGGCATCATCGTTGGTTACAACGACGGCTCCTTCCAGCCAAATGCACCGATCACCCGTGCTGAATTCGCAGCCATCGCCGTTCGCTTCTATCAGAACAACGACGTTAACTACGAAGAAGGCCTCTTCACCGACATCGACGGCAGCGAATGGTTTGCCGATGCCATCGCAGCAGCGTATGAACACGGCATCATCGGCGGGTATGTGGACGGCTCCTTCCAGCCAAACAACCAGATCAC
>CAUDRX010000090.1 GCA_958451915.1 uncultured Peptococcaceae bacterium | reverse complement strand
TGGTCACCGAACCAGGTGACCATTTTCGCTATGTAGAGTGCGATGAAGTGTTGGTCGAGGGCCTGATCGCTGACACGGACGACGACATGGAAGGCACGGTGTCTGTGACAGGATATGATTACGGCTACTGGCTGAACAAAAAGATCGATGTGCAGTTCAATGGCTGCAGCACCAGTCAGGCGATAGAGACCATGTGCAAGGACCATGACATCACCGTGTCATGTGTAGAGATCCCGACAACGGTGGAGCGGAATTATTTCGATACATCGATCGGGGAGATCATGAAAGAGCTCATCGGCATGGTGACTTTCCAGACTGGTCAGAAGTATCGCATGGAAGTGCGTGGAGAGACCGTCTACGTTGAAAAGTACGAAGATCTTCTGGTCGAACCTGTATACATCGCTGCAGACAATCTGGCGCCGTATGATGTGACCAGAAACCCTGGCGGCATGACCGTATCGCGGAGCATCGAAGACATGTATAACGTGGTCAAGGTCATGAAGGATGGGGAGGTCATCGATGAGGCCAGGGATGAAGACAGCATCGCGCGCTTCGGTGAGAAAGAGTTCAAGATCGAAGATGATGAGAATGCCAAGGCCGATGTGACCCTGAAAGAACTGAACAAGGTGGTGCGCACGATCTCCTGCGAGCTGCTGGGTGATGACCGCGTGCGCAGCGGACGCATCATCCAATTTGCCCATGAAGAACTGCCGGGAAAATATCTGGTCAAGAACTGCACGCATAATTACAGCGCCAACGCGCACACCATGCGGGTGGATCTGGTCGATGCGGAAACGGCAGACGCCAGCGTGGCGCCAGTGGACCCATCAGAAGGCCAGGAAGACACGACAGAGGGCGAAGCAGGCGGCAACTATACTGCCGGCGATGGCATCGCCACTGGTCAATATACATGGCCGATACCGGGCGTCTACTGCAATACGACCACGTATTACGGGCACACCAACAATGCGCGTGATTTTCCGGTACCGTATGGCTCTCAGGTGGTTGCTGCTGATGGCGGGACCGTGAACTGGGTGCAGTATTGGGATGGTTATACGCGCTGGGGAAACCAGAGCTATGGCAACTGCGTGCGCATCACACATGGCGGTGGGCGCTACACATTGTATGCGCATCTTTCGCGCATCGACGTGCGCAGCGGCCAGACCGTGAGCAAGGGCCAAGCGATCGGCGCGGTTGGCAGCACGGGTAATTCGACAGGGCCGCACCTGCACATGGAGATCGTCCATAATGGATGGGGCATTGACCCTAAGACAATCTATGGGAGGTGAGCGCATGGCACAGCAGTGGGAACATGACATGGCAGCCGCGTTTGAAGAAAACAAGAGCAAGATCATAGAACCATGCATTGGCATCGTTGTAGAAGTGGCGCCGTTCAAGGCGACCATTCGCGGCGGTGCTTTTGTTTTGACAAGACGCAACACGTTTATCTGCCAGAGCGCGATCCAGAAAGCGTATGAATTCGACAGCGCCAGCGGCATGCTCAATGGTGAAGGCTTTACAGCGCGCGGCGTGGTCACGCTGGCAGATGTGCTGGAAGTTGGCAATCAGATCCTGGTGATCCCGATCCAGCATGGGCAGAGATTTGTGGTGGTCGATGTATTGGCAGGTGGTTGGCTATGATCTTTCCGCAAGGGGTCAGCGGCGATTACACGCTGACAGAAGATATTCAGATCAAGCGCTCATTCAAGTTTGATTTCAAGACAGGCCAGCATGTGATGGAAAATGGCACGCCAGTGGAGCTCACAGGCAGAGATGCCGTGGCACAGTGGCTGGAACTTCTGGTGCGCACGCAGTTGGACAAATATGAAGTGTACCGTGATACCGGCTTCGGCCATACGGCAGAGAAGTATCTGGGCTTTCGGGAACTGCCACGCGGCTTCATCGAATCCGAGTTCAAGCGGGAGATCGAAGAGGCGTCGCAGCTCAATCCAGCCATTGCCAGTGTGAGCAATTTCAGCGCGGTACGCACGACGCGCGGCCTGGATATTCATTTCACGGCGCGGCTGAAGAATGGTGACAGTGTGGAGGTGGATGTGACGAATGGCCAATTATAAAAAAACAGCAGCAGAACTCCTGCGAAAGATGCTGGGTAAGATCGACAACAGCTATCAGAAGACCATTGGTTTTCCGACGCACGACATTCTGAACGCGGTGGCAATGGTAGGGAAAGACATCTATGACAAGATCGACGACTATTTCCTGAAGCTGAATGCAGAGAACCTCAGTGGCGATGAACTGACACGCTTTGTCTTTCAGAATAAAGGCATCGTGCGAAAAGAAGCCACGAAAGCCACCGTGCAGCTCACCATCACCGGTAATGGGCTGATCAAGGCAGGGTCTCTTTTCGAAACGCCGTTGGGTATCCAGTTTGAAACACTGGAAGCCCTGCTGCTCAATAACAATACTGATACTGTGCCTGCGCAGGCTGTCACGCCTGGCGCCAGTGGGAACGTGCCGGCAGGGAGCATCACAGAGATGCCAGTGACCATCCAGGGTGTCACAGCTGTGACCAACGAAGACCCGGCTGCGGGTGGCTACAACATGGAAAGCGATGCGGATCTGTGGGACCGCTACATTATGGCGCTGCAGGAACCGCCGACCAGCGGGAACATCTACCACTACAAACAATGGGCGCTGGAAGTCACGGGCGTTGGCGACGCGAAGGTGTATCCAAAATGGAAGGGTGACAACACCGTGCAGGTGGTGATCATCGACAGCAATGGTGAGCCAGCATCCGAAACGTTGGTGGAAGCGGTGCAGAATCATATCGATCCAGGTATCACGGGACGTGGTGAGGGCCAGGCGCCGATCGGTGCTTATTGCACGGTGACAGCAGCCACGGCATTGACGCTCAGCATCAAATTGACACTGCTGGGGAATTATCCGGATACGCTGCAAGGTGACATCAAGGATTCGGTGAAGGCATATCTGCAGAGCATCGCCTTCAAACAAAACTATGTCAGCTATGCCAAGATCGCCAACGCCATCAGCGACACAGAAGGGCTGATCGACTACATGAACATGACGGTGAACGGCGATGTGAAGAACATCGAAGTGCCGGACAAGTCGGTCGCCGTGCTGGGAGGGATCGAATATGTCGACCTCGAAGGATAACCTGCTGCGCAAGTTGCATAAAGTGTTTCGCAAAGATGCCTGGATCAACGTGCTCTTCGATGTCATTGGCTGGCTGCTTGATAAAGCACTGGCGGATCTGGATAAGGCCAGGGCGGAGTTCTTCGTCGACACAGCGGTGGATATGCTGGATACCTATGAGCGCCATCTGGGCATTTCCGGCAATGGGAAAAGCCTTGATGATAGACGCGCAGCCGTCGTCGCTGGCCGTCAGCGCGGCGGCAAGGTGGATATCGCGCAGATTCAGGCAGCAGCTAATGCATGGAAGAATGGTGCGACTTCTGTGGACTTTGTGGAGGGGAAGATCGTCATCTCTTTTATCAGCGAGCTGGGGATCCCGACAGACATGGATGGCTTGAAGACGTCTATATCGACGATCGTTCCGGCGCATCTGGCGATCGGATACATCTTCCGCTATCTGCTGATCGAAGAGGTTCATGGCGTGATGACTCTGGAAGAGATGGAAAGCACCACGCTGGATAAATTTGCATTCTGAGAGGTGAAGACATGGGAAGCTATACACCGAATAAGAATCTATATAAAGCCGATCCGGCGACGGATGGCAAGGATACTTTCAACATCACCAAATTGCTCAATGAGAACTGGGACAAGCTCGATGCAGACACCAGAGAGCTCACTTTTGATGAACTGGCAGAGCAGTATGGCGTGACAGAAAGCTATCCTGACGCAGATACCGGTACGATCACAGCCACGATCGATGACAGTGCGCCGGTGACAGCGACGCGTCAGACGGTAGTCTCAAAGACTAGCAGCGGTGATCTGAAGTTTGTAGAGACCACTACGATAGATGAGACATCGACAGTGACAGAAACCACAGAAGGAAGTACGGCGACCACAGGCGATACGGCAGGGCAGTTGAATCTTGACACCATACGCTGGCGATTGAAACGCTTACAGGCAGCGATTAACAGCTTGTCTGCTGATGTGAGCGATACCATTGATACGTCCATCGAAAATATAGATGGTCGATTGACAGAAGCAGAGAATGATATAACAGCTTTAGAAGGCTTGGTTGATGATCTACAAAATGAACTCGACGCATTGGGGTTGGAGATAAAGACCCTCTGGCCGTATATGGATATGGTCTACGACTATGAGTGTGTGATGCCAGCCGAAGGCACCGAGAAACCACGGACCTACACCGAGCGGCTCTATCAGGGCAGCGTCACCAAAGCGACAAGGGTCACCGTCATGAACGCCGACGGCACCTATGACGAGACCTACACCATCGGCGAGGCCGACCGCGAACGCACCTGGACAAAGACAGGGAACACCTGGAAAGGAGAGTGGCAGTGATGGATCCCATTGAAGTCAGCAAGCTGGATGAACTATTGGCAAGAGCCGAAAACCTGATGGATCGTGTGGAGGATACGTATCTTATTACAAAAGATATTTTGCTGGGGACGCAGATTAGTGATTGGATCGAGGATCTCAAAACGTCTGGTATAGAGTCTGCGACGTATAGGGACGCTTCACGCATGAATACTTTGATCGCTAATACAGATGCGGCCAACAATGATGCAATTGCTAAGCACCTTGTTTCATGGGCTGTGTCAAATAATAAGTATGGTATTTATTGCAAAGGAGCATGCGGAGAAGTTAGTGGGGTAACCTGGGAAAGTCTGACAACCCCGAATGCGGTCATGGGAGATGCAACGGCATTTATGGCTGTTTGCGAGAACAGCGTCGCCGCAAAAGCCACAATGGAAAATGAACCGTGCAAAAATGCTATCTGGGATAAAGCAAATATAACGGAAGCCTGCATCCGATCGTCAAGTAGCATGAAGTCTGCACTGACTTCAAAATCTGCAAGAACAAACGTTAACGGATCAGCGTCCGGGAAAAAATGGTTTTTAATCCAAATAGAGGTGTCTCGTGAGAACACGGCCTCAACGCCTAGTTACGTTACCGGCAGTTACGGGAGTGTGCATGTAACTGGGGTCACCACGACGGCTTCCGTTAATCGTTTTGTTACTGGCTTATCTGTTCTTAAAGAAGGTTCTGACGATGTAAGATCCGATGTATGGGTCAGATATGTAGATTTTTCTTAAGGAGGTTGATTATGAGATTACACGATAGATTAACGCAGATCGCAGAGCAGACAGCGTATCGTGTGCAGCGTGGTCGTACCCATCTTACAGGAACCAGCGTAACCATTGCGATTGATCCTGTGGATCCTGGCGCAGCAGCAGCGGTTGTCGGTGTGCCAGGATGTGATGCGTCGTATGCGTACACGCTTGCAGAGGATGCATTGACCATAACATTTGCTGAGCCCGTGCAGGCATGGATCAATTGGGAGGTGCGAGGCTGATGGATGTAGCAGTTATGGAAAGATTAGAGAGCGTGTCAGACGCCATCGAGTATAACGGGGGGGCATAAATGCCCTTCTGGCGAAGAGCGCTGTCAAAAGTGTGCAGCGTGGGATCGCGAACTTTACGAGCACGCAGCAGTCTGGCATACAGACGCATGAGATCACGATAGCGACGATCGATCCCAGCAAAGCATTCTGTATCGTTGGCTACGATAGCGGTTCCAACGCCATGTTTGTGTCGAGTGCAACGATCCGCGGCTATCAGCTGAGTGCGGATAAGATCACCGTGACCTACTCTGCCGGCAGTGATGAGACAGCAAACTTTTACATCCCGTGGCAGGTCATTGAGTTTTATTAAGGAGGAAGAGATCATGAGCGTTGTAGAGATGAACGAAGTCATCGAACACGTAGACAAAATAAAACCCCTCGTCGAATATAACGGGGGGGGTATAGACTCGCTTTTGGATAAAAGCGATGAAACGCAAGCTTTGGTACAGGATATGAAGTGGTCAAGCGTGGAAGATATCCTTGAGCAGAAGCGGGTGTCAGCTTCGAAGAGCTACAAGGAGATGGATAAAACAGGTGACACTGGGTTCAACTATTTACAAGCCGGTGACCCAGGGATCCCCTATGAAGTCTTCGTAGATATCGAAGCTGAACGCATCCTCATTGAAAGCTTCTCGGTCAATCTCCAGGCCTATCGATACTATAGCGATCGAGCTGATTACGCGTCATACGTGAAAGTCCAGATCGATGACATCGTGAGAGAGTATGCGGCTGTACCGATCAATACAGGGACAGCCGCATATTATTACGTCAAACTGTCCTATGAGGCGAATGGGGATGAAAATCAAACGCCACTTCCAGACAATTACACACAAAAGTCACCAGGGACCAAGACGATAAAACTTTCGACCGCCAATCCTATCGCGTGTAAGAAATTTAAGATCTGGATCGCATATGTAAGGATGAGCTCAAAGAACAATCCTAACAATCCGACTGTGTTTACCGCGAAAGCCGTTTTTGTAAAAGACAAAGAAACGGAGGAACAAGCATGAGTATCGTAGAGATGAACGAGATCCTATCCCGCTTAGAGTATTACGGGGGGGTATATTAAGCCGAGGCGCGGTCAAGTCCGTGCAGCGTGGGAATGCAAATATCACAGTGAACGGAAACAGTACAACAACGATCACCGTGAATGCGATCGACATTGACAAAGCCATCGAATTTACTGATTTCACAATGACAAACACGAGCTATGGCGCGAAGGTATCGGCTTCGCTGACAGAAGAAGGCATCCTGCTGACCAACACCGGAGCGCCATCATCTACCGTGACAGGGCCGTGGACCGTGGTGGAATTTTATTAAGGAGGAACGTTATGGGGATCATTGAAATGGAAGAGATCAAGGGCGCGATCAATGAAGTCCTTGAACAATCGGAATATAACGGGGGGGTATTGACGACTTAAAAGCCAGAGGCGCATGCAAGAGTGTTCAGCGTGGAAGCGTATCACAAAACGGACCATCATCTACAGAATATGGTTTGAACACTGGAACTATTGACATCCCGATATCAAGCGTAAATATGAGTAAAACATACTTTGCTCAACGTGATTTTTCCCTGCAAGTTACCTGTCCAAATGACGGAAACAAAGATATAACGGGATCGGTTGGTGGGATTGTTACAGATATAAGCTTACAGAGCGACAAGATTGTTGTTCAATTTCAATATAATCGTCCAAACGGATTTTATGGATACAATCCGCCATGGGAGCTTTCAACAAAGATCTTAGGGGAATGGCAGATTATTGAATTCTATTAAAGGAGGTAGATCCATGGAAGTACATTATTACGCGCAGATCACAGACGACGGCATCTGCTGTGGCGTCTCGCAGCTCTCCGGCATCGTCAACGCCGACAACATGATCGAGCTGGCAAGTTACGACCTGTCTGTGATGGGCATGAAATGGACAGGCAGCGCGTGGATAGAAGACCCGAACCCGCCGGAGCCGGTGGAGCCTGTCGAACTAGAACCGAGCAACGCCGACATTATGGCGAAGCTCAACGATATGACAGCTGATCAGGTGAGTGTAGCGACGCTTGATAATGCATATCGAGAGGGGGTAAATGCTTATGTCTAATGAACTGTACACGAGCGCTATGTATGCGAAAGGCCTGGCCGATGCAGCCGATCTGCAAGCGCGTGCGCAGGCAGGCACAGCAGATGGCACCGCCATCTTCGAGGAAGCGGCAAAGGTGCCGCTCTTTGCCGAAGCGCGCAAAGTGAAGAACATGCTAGAACGTCCCATCGGCTTCGTCTGCCAGACGTCCCAGGGCCGCATGGTCAAGCTCAACCAGCAGTACGACAGCGACATCTACCCGCAGGAACCAGAGGAACTGCCAGCGCAATGGGGCTGGTACTGGTCCAAGGATCCAAAGAAAGCACTGCCGTTCATCCAGATGGCGACGAGCACTTATGCTGTCGGGGAGTGCTGCACAGCCGCAGGCTACGTCTGGGCATCCAATATCCCGAACAACAACTGGTCGCCAGAGACCAATCCCGAGTTCTGGGACAAGCTCGGCACCATCGAAGAGATCATGGGGGTGTAGCCAATGGACCAAACAGCAGCGCATATCTTTGACGCCCTCAGAGCCGCCACCGAGACGCCAGAAGGCAAGGTCATCTACATCCTTGCCGTCATCTGCGTGCTCATGATCATCGACTTCGTGACAGGTAGCCTGGCCGCCTGGCGCAATCCTGGCATCTCATTCCAGAGCCAGGAAGGCATCAACGGGATCCTTCGCAAGCTCTGCAGCATCATCGTGCTCGTTGCCTGTATCCCCATCGCGCCACTCGTGCCAGCCGATGCAGGTGTCGCAGCGCTCATCGTGCTCTACGTCGGCTACCTCATTATGGAGTTCAAGTCGATCTTGGAGAACCTCGGCAAACTCGGCGTGGAGATCAGCCCGCTCGCAGAGTTTTTGGATAAAGTAGAGAACAAACCTAACAAAGGAAAGGATGATAAATGATGGAATTACTCGATATCACTCAGATCGCGGAAGCGGTCATCATGCTCGTCGTCGCCCTCCTGGGCACCTATCTGACCTATCTCAAGAACAAAAGCGACCACGCCACCCAGATCGACCGCTGGGTCAGCATCGCCGTCAGCGCCGCAGAGCAGGCGTATAAAGTCGGAATGA
>CAUDRX010000089.1 GCA_958451915.1 uncultured Peptococcaceae bacterium | reverse complement strand
TCTTAAATGAAGTCACATTGATCCGCGCCATCGCTGCTGATCATCAGCGAACGACAGCCGCCCTCACCATCGCGAGCAATACCCTCACCTGCATCGATCTTCTCCTCCAGCTTTTTCGCCAGGTCAGGATCGGAGGCTCAGAAGCCTTTGTAAACCTTCAGGAGATCGATGAACACACCCTTATCCATCAACTCTCCTATGGCACATTGGATTTTGCCATCCTCCAGATCAATATGATCGCCGATGATGCTGAAACACATCCGCTGGAACTGCCCATCCCTTCTATCGAACTGGCGCGGGAACCCATCGTCGTATTATGCAGCAAGACCCATCCCCTGGCTGAAATGCCCGCGATCCCGATCCGATCGCTCCTCACTTTTCCCTTTGTCACCGCCCATGCCGACACTGACCGCAGGCTCATCAGTGCAATGCAGGCATTGAACCCCGATCAATCCATTCTGGAGATCCGCGACACCTTCAGCCTCAACCGACTGATCGCCGAAGGACGCCATTGGGCGTTCGTACCACAAAGCGAACATCTCCGTCATCAGAACGATCGGCACCATGCATTGACAACACGGCCTCTTTCGGACTTTTCCTGCAGCTGCTCCTATCTTTGGCTGCGCGGAAATAACAACTATCCTGAAGAAGAAGCGATCCTGATGCAATCCAGCCACACCCTGCTCCAGAAAAAACTCATCGATAAGGAGGCACCCTAATGACCACTATTGGCATCGTTGCAGAATGGAACCCTTTTCATAATGGACACCAGCGTCTCGTCGACTCGATCCGCGCTGATCATCCTGAGTCTGCGATCGTAGCAGTGATGAGCGGTGCTTTCTGTCAGCGGGGAGAGGCGGCTTGTTTTGACAAATGGCTGCGCACAGAGATGGCCCTGGCGGCTGGGGTGGACGTACTCCTGGAACTGCCGCAGATCTATGCCAGCGCGAGCCTGGAAGGGTTCGCCCGCGGCGGGGTCGCAAGCCTCTTGGCATTCACACCGCTGGATGCACTCTATTGCGGCAGCGAGTCCGGCGACGAAGCAGCGCTTGTGGCGCAGGCGGACTACTTGCGGGCCCACGAACGGGAATTTGATATCGCCATGCGCACGGCAGGTGCCGAAGGCCTGAACTATGCCCAGGCTTCCCAGGCCTTTCTGCAGGCGGCCGGATTCACCAGCGACAGGAACGCCCCTAACGACCGTCTCGCCCTCTGGTACCGTTTGGCACTGCCAGAAACGATCCCGCTGCACCTTGTACCACGCAGCGTTGCCCACGACAGCGAAGAAGCCGTTGCCCAAACGATGAGCGCCTCAGCCATCCGCGCTCAGCTGCCTGAACATCTCGAATCTGTCGCCGCCTACCTCCCCCAGACCAGTCTTACCATCATGCAGCGTGCCTTCGCAAACGGCTGGCGGCCTGCCGATACCTCTCTGCTCTTCACTAGTCTGCGGGTGCTCACAGCCAGCCTTGAGGCAGAAGACATCGCTGCACGCCTAGCCATCCGTGACGGCTGGGCGCCACGTCTGCTCACAGCAATCCGCGAAGCCAATGACTATGACGACCTGATCACACGTGCTCAGACCCGTCACTACAGCCGCAGCCGCGTACGCCGTCTGCTCCTGGCCCTGCTCTCTCCGCTGCCCGAAGCGCCGGCAGCGCCGCCATACTGCCGCCTGCTCGGCGCCTCACTCCGCGGACGCACCCTGCTCAGGGAACGCAAGAGCAATGTACCGCTCATCGTCAACGCCGGCCGGGATCAATACCAGCTCACACCGGAGACACGACAGCGTTTCACTGCTGACATCCATCGCCAGAACCTCGCCGATCTTCTCTGCGGCTTGCCCCCGCTGCGCGATTATCATGAGCCGCCGCGCTTCATCACCCAATAACGCCAAAGACCCTGTGCCGGATCACCGACACAGGGTCTTCTCTGTTCTCTGATCTTCCCTCACAGATCGACAAGCACACCGCTTGCCAGATCTTCAGCACCCAGAACGCTGCCATCGACAAGACAAGGCAGATCTGATGCCATCCTGACAGTGCGAAGGGTGCGCTGAAGCGTCTCTCCGCTGGCCGCCGTCACCAGCAGGAAGCCTTCCGCTTCCTGTACGATCATAGCGATGCGCGTCTCTGATGCTGGCGCCACTGCTGAAAGCAGCGCAATTCCCTGCTGCTTGCAGAAATCCTGGAATTCCTCCTTTTCCTCATACGGCAGGTCGGTGACAAAGAGCCCGTCAATGCCGGCTGCCCGACAGGCAGCGATGAAACCTGCTGCACCTTCTTTGCCTTCCTCAGCCTTATACGAAAAAACGACATTGGCATACGTCGAGAAGACCAGCGGCACCTTCACAGCCTGCCGCAGTTCCCGCACCATCTCAAAGATCCCCGCTGTCGTCGTGCCGGCCTCAAGCGCGCGGACGCTGGCTGCCTGCCGCGCCGGGCTCTCGGCTGTTGGGTCAGAGAACGGGATCGCCAGCACGAGCATCTTCGCCCCTGCCTGCACCGCCGCGCGCACCTTTGCTGCCGTGGCGGCAAGATCCGGATCGCCGCATGTCAGGAACGGAACTTTAGTGAAACCATCTGCGAACACTGCCTGAAATTTATTCATGGATATCCTCTCCTCTGTAACGGGCGATCGCGGCACAGTCTTTATCTCCGCGACCGGAAACGGTGATAATGATGATCTGATCAGGACGCATCTCCGGCGCCAGCTTGCGGGCGTAAGCCACAGCATGCGCTGATTCGATGGCCGGGATGATGCCTTCGGTACGTGCCATGTATTCGAAAGCTTCCACGGCTTCATCATCAGTCACGGGCACATACTCGGCGCGGCCGATGTCATACAGATGGGCATGCTCTGGTCCAACGCCCGGGTAATCCAGACCGGCAGAGATCGAATAGACCGGTGCGATCTGCCCATCATCGTTCTGACAAAAGTACGACTTCATGCCGTGGAAGATGCCGACGCGGCCGGTGTTCACCGTTGCCGCCGTCTCGAAAGTATCAATGCCGCGACCGGCGGCTTCACAGCCGATAAGGCGCACACCCGCATCAGCGATGAAATGATAGAAACTGCCGATGGCATTGGAGCCACCGCCCACACAGGCGATAACAGCATCCGGCAGGCGCCCTTCCTTTTCCAGGATCTGTGCGCGCATCTCCTGAGAGATCATCGCCTGCAGGTCGCGCACGATCGTTGGGAAAGGATGCGGTCCCATCACCGAGCCGAGGCAATAGTGACTCGCTTCGAGGTCTTCGCTCCACGCGCGCATGGCCTCATTGACAGCATCCTTGAGGGTCGCCGTGCCGCTCTCCACAGCGACAACCTCAGCTCCCAGGAGACGCATGCGATAGACGTTCAGCGCCTGCCGCTCCGTATCCTCCTTACCCATATAGACCACACAGTCCATATCAAGGAGAGCTGCGGCTGTCGCCGTCGCCACCCCATGCTGTCCGGCACCCGTCTCCGCTATGAGACGGGTCTTGCCCATCTTTTTCGCGAGCAGCGCCTGACCGAGCACGTTGTTGATCTTATGGGCACCGGTATGATTGAGGTCCTCGCGCTTAAGATAGATCTTCGCGCCGCCAAGATCCCGCGTCATCTTTTCCGCAAAATAGAGGCGCGATGGCCGGCCCGCGTAATCGTTGAAGAGCGCCGCAAGCTCAGATCGAAAATCAGGGTCCTGCTTGTAATGGTCATAGGCAGCTTCCAGCTCAGCGAGTGCGCCCATCAGCGCCTCCGGCACATACTGGCCGCCGTGGATGCCAAAGCGTCCGTTTGGATTGGTCATGATTTTTCCTCCTTAATGATCCTTTCTGCACATCTGCCAACGGCCAATAAAAAACGCCCCTGACAGACTATCCCATCTGTCAAGGACGAATAATATTGCTTTATCCGCGGTGCCACCTTGATTCGCGCCTCTTGTGCGCGCCCTTCGCGAGGTACCATCATACCCCCGGCAACTGACGTATGCCCACACGTTGCAGAATACTCTGCGCCTCAGCGCATTTGACTGCACCCTCCGCGGTCCATTTGACGATGTGTTTCTCCCCCGACTCTCAGCACCACGGGTTCTCTGTACAGGCATCATCGCCGTTATCTCCGCTTCAACGGTTTGGTGATATTTGATTTTCTGCATGATAGCATGGTGCAGAGACATCTGTCAAGCACGAAAAGAGTATTTTTCAAAAAATTGCAACTGCCGCCTGCTCACAGCAGAATACTGTCAATGCACGCCATCCCTGAGATCGGCGATCTCTCCCATGTCTGGCAGCCAGACCGAAGAGGCATCGACAAAAGTATCTGCCGCGCCTGTTTCTGCCTGACCGGCGATCGTTGACGGGATCGTGCCATCCAGCTGACCGCGTACACTCTCCGCGCGCAGCATGCAAAACCGCGTGAGAGTTTCCACACCGAGTCGAAAATCCTCTGCTATTCAGAAAGCCGTCGTATCTTTTTCAACATAAGGCGCGATCATCGCCTCTGTCTCTGCGACAAAATCTGCAAAATAGCCGCTCTCGAAATAGTCCCGGATAAACTGGTCAAATGTCGCGTGATACTGCGCAAAGACCGTATCATCCTGCATGAGATGATGATAGAGCGGGCGCTCACGCATGATCTCTCCGACCGCCGGCGTATCGATCGGGTAGTTGACATACAGCTCAGCGTCGTTGACCGGCTCCGGCATGCCCAGCGAATAGGTCGCAAAGGCAAGATTGTAGTCCCATGGCAGCATCTGCAGCACGCCATCTTTTTCATAGAGAAAATAATTATGGCCTGTGCGCCCGAGGTAGCTGTCAAGATTGACAACAAAGACCTGCACCGCGAAATACCGCAGCACCTCGTCGATGTCGACCGCCGCCTGCAGATCCTGCCTGCTGTCCAGGATCTGCAGTGCTTCGATAAGCCGCGTCTTGTCTGCATCGCTCACCTCAAATTTTGCATTGCGGAAAATATTGTCATAGCTTTCGAAGCGGTCATCCGTATAACGCAGGTGAACGTCAGCATTCTCATCAGCCAGCCGCTTATAGTCCGGTTTGTAGAGCTGACCATGGTCACTGCCAAAGAGCCGTTTTGCGAAAGCTTCTTCCGGTTCCTCAATGGCAAGAAAGAGCCCCCAGGCCTCGCCGTTGACCGTGACCCAGACATAACTCACAAGCGGCGTTGGCACACCCATGTGATCCATCATATCAAAAGCGAGCCAGTTTTTCATATAACTGTTGTCCTGAAAGGACGCATCCAGAGAAAATTTGTCGAGACCGTGGTAATACTGCGCCGCGTAATGATCCATCTCCACCTTGAGGCTGTAACGTTCAAGTCCATACTGCTCAGTGAGGCGGCGGGAATTATTGCCTTTGGCGCGCAGACCGACATTCTCAAAACGTTCGCCATCAATGACCAGATTGGCCGGCGCATACTGTTCCTCCGGCGCCGCATCGAGAAAAGCCTGCCAGTCATCGATCTGGATATCGATGGTATGGACACGCGACGCATCAAAGAGGCGCGTTTCATAGCCCGGCGCTTCTGACGCCCGCGAAAGCCCCAGGCGTTCGCCGTTCATGAAAGCGAGCGTCACAAAGAGCGCTGCGGCTATCGCCACCAGACAGATGGCATCGATATGCTTGTGTCGGAGCATCGTCCTCACCCCATATAGTCGCCGTTATAAGAAACCATCACTGTATGATAAACGCCCGGCATCTCCGCCAGCACATTGATAAAGTCGCTGTCTGCTTCCCTGAGGCGCACTTCGTAATTGAGCTCGATCTGCCCTGGTGCTACACTCTTGCTCTTAAGGGAAAGCTTATCCACATGCGCTGCCACAAAGGCATGCGCCGCCTGTTCACTCGCTGTGTCTTCACAATGCAGCACGAGGATATACGGACGTTCAATTCCCTTTCGCTGCGAAAAAAAGAAGAGCACCGCTCCTATCAGCACACTGCCGATGACCGCCAGCGGGATAAAGCCGGCAGCCAGCACGATCCCCGCAGCGATCGCCCAGAACAGGAAAGCAATGTCTGACGGCTCTTTAATGGCTGTACGGAAACGCACGATCGAGAGTGCCCCGACCATCCCCAGTGAGAGCACGATATTGCTCGTCACTGCAAGGATCAAAAGTGCCGTGATCATACAGAGCGCGATCAGCGTCACACCGAAATTCGCCGAATACATGACGCCGGCATAACTCTTTTTATAGACAAAGAAGATAAAAAGCCCCACCGCAAAGGACAGGCAGAGCGCCAGCACCATATCGAACAAAGGGATCGTCGACACGTTCTCGAGAAAGCTCGATCGAAAGATATCCTGGAATGTCGTTTGCATAAAGCGCCTCCTTTTCAGTCATACCGACGGCAGATGGCATATTTCGAGCAGGCGGCTGCACGCCGGTCCGGCACCTGCACCGCCATGCGCACGATCTCCGGCAGAAAAGCATCATATTTGACTTCGAGTACCGTCAGCCCATCCGAAACCGGCGCACGAAACTGTTCCGGTTCGAGAAAATCCAGACTGCGGAGACCGCTGCGCAGCCTGCGGTCAAGGGTGATGCGAACGTTGCCTGGCATATAAAGGAACGCTTCCCGGTCATAAACAACGATCGTCTTTGGCGCCAGGCGTTCTCCCTGCAGCTTGCTGTAGAATTCTGCACAGAGCGCCTCCGGTCTGTGCAGAAGAAAAGCAATGTCACCAGTGAGCAGACGGCGCGCCTCATCTTCGCTCAGGCGCACCTTATGCTTGCCACAGAGACCGTTCAGTTTGAACTTTTTCTCAAGCAGGACCATCTGTGTCTCTTCGCCATAATAGCGCAGCCGAAACTTTTCGCGCCGGTCCACGCTGTCGATCTTCTGCCGCAGGGCTTTGTCATATGGCGTGTCAAAATACAAACTGCTCACACGGTAGGAACCGTGTGAGTCAGCATGCTTATCGTGCGGGAACAGCTTACGCAGCCGCGCCGTGAGTATCAGGTCGTCTGCCGCATTGATGCGGTGCTTGAACTCGTGCCGGAGCTTTAATAAAGGTTTCTCCTTAACCGTCATAGGCGCTGTCGCCGTTTTGGTCGTCATAGTCGTCATCCCCATAATTGGTGTTGCCGTCACCATAATCGGTGACACCATCATTGTTCGGACCATAGTCGGTATCATTGCGATCGTCACCATAGTCAGTTACACCGTCATTGTTCGGACCGTAATCGGTATCGTTATAATCATCGCCATAGTCAGTATAACCATCGTTTTCCGGACCATAGTCGGTGTCCACATATTCGGTGATGCCATAGTCACTTTCGTTGACTACATCGAGCGGGGTCTGCCACTGATGGCTGTTCACACAGTCTTTCACATCAGCGACCACTTCATCGAGGAAGGCATCGTTCGGCAGTTTGGAGCCAGCTTCGATCTCGATGGTGATCTGGCGCTTTTCGCCTTCCACTTCTTCAACAAAGTACCCTGCATCACCGATCAGAGTCACCAGCTGTTTGACCGCTTCACGAGCTGGCTGGCCGATCAGATCGCCTGCCTGCTCGATGATCGCCCTGGCATCTTCATTGCGTGCAGTGATGCCTTTGACATTACCAGCGTCATCGTATTCAACTGCGATCTCCGGGTTCACCTTGAGGACCAGCACGCCGCCGGTCGCAACTTCTGTCGATGCACTCCCGGCAGAGGTTGAACTTGCACTTTGGGTCTCGTTCTGACCACATCCGGTCAGGCAGGCCAGGCTCATCATAAATACCAGGCCCAGGGTCAACATTGTTCTCTTCTTCATGATCTTTACCTCCTAAAAAATGTCGATCGTTTTTTTGAAGCGGTGCTTCGTTTTCTTTTCACTGACAGATTCCGTCGTTGCTTTTCCAGTACCGGGGTCAGTGCGGATCTTTTTTTGATCTTTTTTGAAGCCTCTTCAAAGGGACTGTTGTTTTCCCTTCTGTTCACAGGATACGGTGCCGTGAGCCAAAAACCGGGGTCGCTCAGAAAAAAACCTGTGATTTTTTTAATCGTCGTCTCCATCATCTGATGCTTCCTCATAGCTGCTATCGCCGTAATCACTGTCGCCGGATGTGCCGGCAGGTGCCGCTGGCGGTGCCTGAGGCGCAGACGGGGTGGCGGACTGCACCGACGATGGTGTCTGCGCCGGCACGTCGACCGCAGCCTGCCCGCCATACTCAGAATCACCATAACCGCTGTCCCCGGCAGGGACAGTAGTAGTCTCACCGGTAGCCGTGTTCGTCACAGCAACGGTCACCGAAAGTTTCTCACTGAGATGGGCGTCGAGCTGTTCTGTCAGGGCATCGCTGTGGCTGACGATCCACTCATCGCTGTCTGCATCAAGGGTCAGGCTGATCTCGCCGCCTTCGTGAAGATAACCCTGATCGATCGCGCGATCGACCAGCTCATCCATCACAACAGCCAGCGGCTTGTGCTCAGGGTCGTAACCCTCGATCAGATCTTCACCGTCTTCGTTGACCCCTTCCAGGTCCACAACCTCATCGCCGCGATTGACATCGATGCGCACCTCTGGATTGATCGTCATATAGACCGAAGCGATCGGCATCTCCTGCCACTCATGCACGCCCACGAACGCCAACAGCAGACAAGCTGCCATCGCCACTGCTGCCATCCAGCGATGTCTGCGGCGTTTTTTCGCCGGCGGTGCCGCTTCCGGCAGCTGCATCTCAAAAACCTCCGTCACTGTTTGCCCCACTTCGTAATGGCAGTTAGCAACA
>CAUDRX010000088.1 GCA_958451915.1 uncultured Peptococcaceae bacterium | reverse complement strand
GCGACCCAGATATCTGGTACTATGCCGACATGCAGGAAGCGACCAGCGGCCACGATTATGAGTGGATCCTTGATGACAATGACGAACCGCTCTGTGAACAGTGGACCGGAGACCTTCCGGAAGTCGACTGGGAACAGGTCGAGATCGATCAGGAAGAGAAACACGGTCTGCGCTGACGGACTTCCAAAGCCCTTCGCCGATGCGAAGGGCTTTTTTCTTGCCGCGGCGGCCCTGGCCGGGGGCTGTGCGGCTTGCTTTTGGACGGGGCATCATTTACAATAAAGACACACATCGGTGCGCCTGCACTGGGCGGCCGCTGACGGCTGTGCGGCATAAAGACAGGCCGCAGAAGATGTTTTTGCGCCCTTTGTCATGACGGCAAAGGGCTTGTTTTTTTATCAGGAAGGGGCATATAAGATGAAAGATATCACGATCCGCGTGGCGGAGGTCCTGGATGCGGAGGCGCTGCTGGCGCTCTATGCGCCTTACGTGACGGAGACGGCGATCTCCTTTGAGACGGTGGTGCCGACGGTGAGGGAATTCCGCCGGCGCATCACGACGACGCTGGAGCATTATCCGTATCTGGTGGCGGAGAGGGACGGCGAGATCCTGGGCTATGCGTATACGGGTCCGTTTGTGGGCCGGGCGGCGTACGACTGGGCGGCGGAAGTGTCGATCTATGTACGCTGGGGGATGCGCGGCCAGGGTGTGGGCCGTGCGCTCTATGAGGCGCTGGAGGCGGTGAGCCGGGCCCAGCACCTGATCAATCTGGAAGCGTGCATCGGCGTGCCGTCTGGCGCAGACGACGAATACCTCACGCACAACAGCGCCGATTTTCATGCGCACATGGGCTACCGTCTGGTGGGCCGGTTCGAACGCTGCGGCTACAAATTCGCCCGCTGGTACGACATGATCTGGATGGAAAAGATCATTGGCGCGCATACCGCTGACCCGGCGCCGGTCGTGCCGTTCCAGAAGCGGTTCGGGCTTCACGGGCTGTGATGCGCGGCGACAATAGAATGGGGATGATGGGGGTGCGTGCTTGGATCATGCTGGTGGGGCTTCTGGTCTGCGGCGTGGCGCTTGTAGGCTGTGGTGAAACAGAAGAGGCGGCCCCTCGGGCGGCGCCGGCGCAGGAAAAGGCACCGCTCAGGGTGGTCTGCGCAGGCGACAGCAACACCGAAGGCTATGGCGCGACGAGCTACACGGTATTTCTGGCGGCGCTTCTGGGAGAGGGCTATGTGGTGGACAACCTCGGCGTGAGCGGCACGACGGCGATGGCTTCGGGGACATATCCTTACACGGAGACACCGGCCTACGGCGAGAGCCTGAACGCGGCGGCGGACATCGTGGTGCTGATGCTGGGGACCAATGACACGGCCTGCTGGCGGGGCGGCGAGGTCTTTGCCGATGAATACGAGGACCTTGTGGCGTCGTATCTGGCGCTCGATCCAAAACCACGGCTCATCCTCTGCACACCGCCAGCGCCCCAGGACGAAGACTGGCCGGCGGGGATGGTCTCTTTCGGCGTACAGCCGGCGGCCTATGCTGCTGTCAATGAAGCGGTCCGGGCCAGCGCTGCGCGGCATGATCTGGCGGTCGTGGACATCTATGGCCTCACTGCAGGGCAGAGCAGCTGGTTCCTCGACGATGGCATCCATCTTGCCGATGCAGGGGCGGAAGCTGTGGCGGCTGAGATCGCGCGTGTGATCCGCGGCTGAGCGAGGGGTAGTATATACAGATGCGCGCTCGCCCAGATGTAGCAAAGTGGGCCGGAAAGGGCGAAAAACAAGGATTTTTCGCCGCATGCCCTTGACAAACAGGGAGTCTTATAGTAA
This sequence comes from uncultured Peptococcaceae bacterium, assembly GCA_958451915.1. Classification (GTDB taxonomy): domain Bacteria; phylum Bacillota; class Peptococcia; order Peptococcales; family Peptococcaceae; genus UMGS1590. The sequence continues at coordinate 6,889 of CAUDRX010000088.1, read as the reverse complement.
ATTGATAAATGCATGTAAATCAGGTCAGGAGGTGTCACAATGAAACGCACATATCAGCCAAAAAACAAGAAACATAAACGCGTTCACGGCTTCCGCAGAAGAATGCTTTCCAAAACTGGTCGCAATGTCTTGAAGAGAAGAAGAGCAAAAGGAAGAAAAGTGCTCAGCGCGTAAATGTGAAAGACACTTGAGATAGAGATAAGAAGGCCTTCATCATTTCGATCAGGCCTTTTTATTCTTTATTGTCAAAAAAGGATGAATGCACATGCTGGCTTCGCCACGAAGGATCAAAAAAAGAGACGAATTTTCCCACATCTACCGGCGCAAAAATGCCCGGAGCAATGCCTGTATGGTCATATATGTGAAAGCAAACGACCTGGGACATGCCAGATTTGGCTTTTCCCTGTCGAAAAAAGTTGGCAAGGCCCATGTCCGAAATCTCTACAAACGCCGCCTTTCCGAGATCGTGCGCCTGCACTGGGAAGGTTTCGGCGCCTACGACGTGGTCGTGGTCGCGCGCAAGCCGATCACGACGCTTGATTATCACACACTGGAAAAAGAATTCCTGAAACTTGCGGAAAGAAGCGGTATCTATGACCAATCCCATTAAGCGTGGGCTGCTTGCCCTCATCCGCTTTTACCAACAGTATCTGTCCGCCCTCAAAGGCGGGCCGACCTGCCGCTTTGTGCCGAGCTGTTCGGCCTATGCCTTAGAAGCCATCACAAAGTACGGGGTCCTCAAAGGCGGCGCTCTGGCGCTCTGGCGCATCCTGCGCTGCAACCCGTTTTCAAAAGGCGGCTACGATCCAGTCCCTTAACCACTCACGACCCGGTCTAGGAGGTGAATGCTTCCCGCCCCAGGCGAGCGAGGCAACATTTGAGCACTTTAGTTAGTATATTTACATCGTTTATCGACGCGCTCTATGCGCTCACCAATGCCATCAACTTCCCAAGCTATGCCCTGGCTATCATCATCCTCGGTCTTATCGTCCGCCTCATCCTCTTGCCGCTGACGATCATGCAGATGAAGTCCATGCTCGGCATGACCGAGATCCAGCCAGAACTGCAGCGGCTGCAGAAGCAGTATGCCAATAACCGCGAGAAACTTTCCGAAGAGATGATGAAGCTCTATCAGGAATACAACGTCAAGCCAGCCGCTGGCTGCCTGCCGATCCTGATCCAGCTGCCGATCCTCTACATCCTCTTCTGGGCCATCCGCGACTATGACTTCGCCGATGCCGCCCATGCCAACTTTTTCTGGATCTCCAGTCTGAACGACACCGATCCAACCTACATCCTGCCGATCCTTCTGGGCGTCATCATGTTCGCTCAGCAGAAGATCGCCATGAGCATCAACCCACAGTCCATGGACCCATCCAACCCGATGAACATGACCATGAAGATGATGCTCTATGTCATGCCGGTCATGATGGCATTCTCTGCTACCGTGATGCCAAGCGGGCTCGTGATCTACTGGCTCACCACATCCACCTTCATGGTCTTCCAGCAGCTGCTCATGAACCGCATCCGCAAAAAAGAGCTTGCCAAGCGCGCCGAAGAACGTGCTGCACGTGAAGCACAGCGCCAGAAAGAGCTTGAAGAAGAAAAGAAACGCGGTCAGAACAAGTCCAAGAAGAAGAGCAAACAGCAGCTCAAGAACGAGCACAAGGCCAAAAAGCGCGAAGCCAAATACCAGGCGCCGTCCAAGGACAGCAGCGCCACTTATCACGCGCCTAAGAAAAAGTGATCGACCAGGGCCTTTGCAGGGGGAATAGAGAATGATTGAAAAAATGAAGATCACAGCCAAGACCGTTGAAGAAGCGATCAAAAAAGCATCCGATATCTGGAAGATCGATGCCGTCAAGAACGGTTACACCGTCATCCAGGAACCAACCCGCGGCATCTTCGGCATCGGCAGCAAAGACGCCATCATCGAGGTCAACAAGAACCTGCCTGATATTGACGAGACCCCGGCCGAAGCAAAAGAAGAGGTGCCAGCTGCGCCGGCCGTGCAGGCAGAAGAAGCCCCAGCGCCCGCTGCGCCTGAAGCCGCCGGCGAAGAAGCGACCGATATCACCGTGGAAGTTCTCGGCGAAGAAGCACCGCAAACCATCATCGAAGAAGCCGCCGCAGCCGCCTGCGGCAGCGATGCTGAATCCATCGGGCTTTCCTTCCTCGGGCCGATCTTTAAGGCCCTCGATGTGGAAGACGCCGTTATCCAGGTCAGCGAAGACGCCGGCACCATCCGTTTCGATGTCACCGGCGAAGACGTCGGCATCCTCATCGGCCGCCATGGCGAGACGCTGAACGCCATCCAGTTCCTCATGAGCCTCGTCATCAACTCCAGGGTTGAAAAGCACTGCGGTGTCATCTTTGATGTGGAGAACTATCGCGAACGTCAGAATGAAAAGCTCGAGAACCTCGGCAAGCGCATGGCAGAAAAATGCCGCCGCACCCATCGCCGTGTCACCCTGAGCCCGATGAACGCCGCCGAACGCCGCATCATCCACATCACCGTGGAAAAGATCAATGGCGTGACCTCTTACAGCGAAGGCAATGAGCCGCATCGCCGTGTTGTCATCGTCGAAGAGTAAGCAGAGAGCGCTCGCATATTGCGAGCGCTCTTTTTTTGATGGGACCGTGCCGGTCCTCTCGTGCAGCTATGCCGGTGCTGCGCGCAAAAAAGCAGCGGTGCCTGTCCATCGCTGCTTTTTTGCGGTCTTTCGACCGTGCAAAATATGAGGAGAAAAGGGGGGATAAAACGGAAACCTGTTCTGGATCAGCCTGCAAGCCCTCCGGGCGGAGACCAGGCGATCAGATCTCGTCGTCGCAGACCTGTGGCTTTTCTTCGCCGAGGTAAGCGCGACGGTAGATCTCGATGACCTGTTCCTTCGAAGCCTTGCGAGGGTTGGTGAGGCAGCAGACGTCCTTCTGAGCGTTCTCTGCCATGATCTCGAAATCTTCCGGCTTGACACCGAGACCGGCAAGGTTGGATGGAATGCCGATCTGGCGGCTGATGAGACGGATGGCATCGATGCAGGCCTTGGCAGCATCGGTGGTGGTCATGCGGGAGGTGTCGATGCCCATGGCTTCGGCAATGTCACGGAAACGGTTCATGTTACCGATGATGTTGAACTCTTCCACGTATGGCAGGAGGATGGCGTTGCAGACGCCGTGCGGCAGGTTGTAATAACCGCCGAGCTGATGGGCCATGGCATGGACATAGCCGAGGGAAGCGTTGTTGAAGGCGATGCCGGCGAGGTACTGGGCGTAAGCCATCTTGTCGCGGGCACGCATGTAGTCGCCGTTGGCCACAGCTTTTGGCAGGTACTTATAGATCATCTCGATCGCCTTCAGGGCAGAGGCGTCGGTCAGTGGGTTGGCGTCGGTGGAGACGTAAGCCTCGATGGCGTGGGTCAGCGCGTCCATGCCGGTGGCAGCAGTCAGGGATGGTGGCATGCCCTTCATGAGCTCAGGGTCGTTGACAGCGACCTTTGGCGTGACGCGCCAATCGACGATGGCCATCTTGACATGACGGCTGGTGTCGGTGATGATGCAGAAACGGGTGATCTCAGAGGCCGTACCGGCGGTGGTGTTGATCGCCAAAAGCGGCATGAGGTCTTTGGAGGCTTTGTTGATGCCTTCATAATCATGGATGCGGCCGCCGTTGGAAGCGACAAGGGCGATGCCTTTGGCGCAGTCATGGGAGGAACCGCCGCCGAGAGAGATGATGGAATCGCAGTCATGATGCTGGAAGAAATCCACCCCTGCTTCGACGTTATGGTCGGTCGGGTTCGGTTCCGCGCCGTCAAAGACAACAGCGTTCAGACCGTCGGCCTTGAGGATGTCGACGATGCGGTCGGCCATACCGGAAGACGCGAGGAATTTATCGGTGACGATCATCGCGGACTTGACGTTCAGGCTCTTCATGAGATCGCCGACTTCGTTGACAGCACCTTCACCAAAAACGTTACGGGTTGGCAGGTAATAATAGGTAGACATATAACAAACCTCCTTATTGGATCGTGCGGCCTTGCACCGCTAGTGAATATTTTGAATTGACTAAATTGTAAAACTGGCAAGGACAAATGTCAATATGGCGAGGACGAGGGAAAACTTATGTTAATAATGAGCCTTGCGCCGATCGGTGCAAAGCTTATGAATATGTAATATGCTGAATATAGGATATCATAAAGACGTTTCGCATCCTTTCGTCTCATTTTGTGTGCGCGCAGCCGTCCTGCCTGCGCAATAAGAAAAAGATGGGCGCGAATCCTTGTGCAAATAAGTTCAAAATCTTGTGAAAAATCGCACCGCAAGAAGCGTACTTTATCACTTGATAAGTATCTGCGATGGGCGATGCGCAGAAAAAATTTGCATGGACGCTGCCTCCCGGCAAAAAATCGGCCCAAGACCCAGCAAAACACAGGGGATTTCTTGACAGCGGGGAGCGGTCGTGATAGGATGTAGATGATCCTTTTGAACGACCTGCCGAAGTCCGTTTTAGGACGAAAAGGCATGGTTTTATTTTTTGAACACTGCTAGCACTCAAGCGACGAGATGGCTAATAACAGATAGATAGGAGTTTTGCATCATGTTTGTACTGCCACTATACAATATCCTTCTGGTGCCTGGCGTGAACCTTTACGTCAAGGTGGAGGAATTTGAGGAATTCGCGCTGGCTTCACCGGTGGTGAACGAAGATGTGGTCCTGCTCGTGGCAAAAGAGCAGAAGCCGCGCTATGCCTACACTGCGGACGATTTCTATGAGATCGCTGTGGGCGGGGCGGTGACGGCGATCTCTTCGGACCGTTTTGTGACCATTCGCGTCTACGACCGTCTGCAGGTGGAGCGGGTGGATGTTGCCAGCGACGCCACCCTGCAGGTGGAGACCACGGAGCTTGCGGATGTGCCGGATATCAGTCTGGAGGAACGCAGCGTGCGTCTGCGGGCGATCAAGGAAACGCTCTCAGATTTTGCCAAAGATTTCGACTGGGGCCAGAAAGCCCTTCCGTTCATCGAAGGCGTCAGCACCATTGAAGAAGCTGCGACCTCGCTGTCGCCATGGCTTTCTGCCACGAGCGAGGAGCGCTACCATGTGCTCACCTTCGCCAGCCAGCGCGGCCGCGTGGAAGCGCTGGAGCAGATCATCTACGCTTTTATCGAAGTGGCCAGAGCCAGCGCCGAAGCGATGGAGATGCAGAAATACGAATACGAGCAGAATATGAAGGAGCAGGCCCTGCGCCGCCAGATCGAGGTGCTGCAGCGGGAGCTTGACGAGATGCATCCGGAGGATGCTTCGGACCTTGCCCGTTTCGCGGACCAGATCGAATCCCTGCCGCTCAATGATCTCGCCCGTGCCGAGGCCCGAAAGGTTCTCAAACGCCTGGAGCGTGAGAACGGCATGGGCAACGAATACGCGCTCCTGGTCGATTATATGGAATATCTCCTGGCGCTGCCATGGCAGAAAGAAGATGTCCAGGACATTGATGTCGCTCAGGCAGAAGCGGTCCTCGACGAAGACCACTATGGGCTCAAAAAGGTCAAAGCCCGTGTCATCCAGCAGATCGCGGTGATGGCCCTGAAAAAGAAACAGAGCGGCTCGATCCTGCTCTTTGTCGGGCCTCCGGGCACCGGCAAGACCTCCGTGGGTCAGAGCATCGCGCGGGCGCTGGGCCGCGAATATGTGCGCGTGAGCCTGGGCGGTGTGCGCGATGAAGCCGATATCCGCGGCCATCGCCGCACTTATGTCGGCGCCATGGCAGGCCGCATCATCGACGGCATCCACAAAGCCGGCGTTTCCAACCCGGTCATGGTCCTCGATGAGGTGGACAAGCTCTCTGCTTCCTATAACGGCGATCCGGCCAGTGCCCTCCTGGAGGTCCTCGATCCGGAACAGAACAGTACTTTTGTCGACCATTATCTGAACGTGCCGTTCGATCTCTCGGATGTGTTCTTTGTCTGCACCGCCAATACGGTGGACACCATTCCGGCGCCGCTCCTCAACCGTATGGAGGTCATCAATTTCAGCGGCTACACGGCCAGTGACAAGATGGCTATTGCGCGCCAGCATCTTCTGCCGAAGTCCCTTGAGCAGAATGGGCTCGCTGCCGATGCGCTGCCGCTCTCTGATGAGACCCTGCGCGCGATCATCGATGATTACACCGCCGAGAGCGGTGTGCGCGGCTTGCGCAAGCGCATCGACACCCTCTGCCGCACCGCTGCCGTGAAACTCGCAAAAGGCGGATCGGCGCCATTTACCCTGACGCCGCAGGATCTGCGCCAGTGGCTCGACATGCAGCCGCTCCTCCACGACCATGTGCTCTCGGAAAAGAAACCCGGGGTTGTCACCGGTCTCGCCTGGACCCAGGCTGGCGGGGAGATCCTCTTCATCGAAGCCCTCTTTACCCAGGGCAGCGGCAAGCTCTTCCTCACCGGCAAGCTCGGCGATGTCATGAAGGAGAGCGCTTATCTTGCCATGAGCCTTGTCAAGGCGATGTTCCCGGAAGAATGGCAGCCGTATGAGAAGTGCGACCTGCATATCCATGTGCCGGAAGGCGCCGTGCCAAAGGACGGCCCGTCTGCCGGCATCACCCTCACCACCGCCATCGCTTCCCTCGTTACTGGCCGTGCCGTGGCGCCGACCATCGCCATGACCGGCGAAGTCTCCCTGCGCGGCGCCGTCACAGCCATCGGCGGGTTGCCTGAGAAGCTCATGGCCGCCCAGCGCGCCGGCATCACCACCGTTTTCATCCCGAAGGAAAACGAACGCGATCTCGAGGATATTGACGACGAGATCAAACAGGGCCTTGAGATCGTGCCTGTGGAAGAGGTGGAGGACGTCCTCCGGCAGGTTGGTGTCACAGAAGAGACAGATCATGAATAATGG
>CAUDRX010000087.1 GCA_958451915.1 uncultured Peptococcaceae bacterium | reverse complement strand
TTAAATGATCAATTTCATGTTGAAAAGCTCTTGCCTTAAACCCTGATGCCTCAATGACCATTTCTTCACCATTCTCATCAAGCGCCTTCACTTTAACATGTTCACTTCGTTTCACATTACCAATAATATTTGGTACGCTAAGGCAGCCTTCCGGGCCATCCTGAATTCCGCTCGAACTCACAACTTCAGGGTTGACCATTTTATAAAGGCCATCACCAACATCTACCACAATCACACGTTTATTGATCCCAACCTGAGGTGCCGCTAAACCAACCCCATGGGAGTAATACATGGTCTCTGCCATATTATCCAAAAGCTTACGGATGCTGTCATTCACCTCTTTAACTGGTCGAGAGATTCTGCGCAAGACGGGATCACCATTCAAAACCACTTTATATCTAGCCATAATCTAATTTTCTCCTTTCAAACTAAAAAATATTCTCTGGATCAACATCGATCAATATGCGGGTCGCGGGTCTTAAACGCAACGAACGCATATCGCGACGCAGCATTTTCATCATCCAATGAACATCTTCGACATTTAATGCTTTTATGATCAAATGCATGCGAAATCGGTTGTTTTTTTTCGCCATCGGTGCAAATGAAGGACCAATAATTTCTTTTCGCTTAGGAAGAGCCATAATGTAATTATAAATGCTTTGCATGGAAGACTCAATATCTTTCAATTTATAATCAGATACAATGATCCGACATAAATGCACGATCGGCGGATATAACCACTGTTTTCTAAAACGAATCTCATCTAAAAAAAACTGATGTACATTCTGCTCGCAAGCATCCTGAAAAGCATAATGATCTTTTTGAAAGGTTTGGATGAACACATGGCTCTCTTTTGAATCTCTTCCCGCACGGCCTGCTACCTGCACCATTAACTGAAAACAACGTTCCGCACTTCTAAAATCCGGAAGATTCAACGTTAGATCAGCATTGATAACCCCGATACAAGTCGTGTTCTTAAAGTCCAATCCCTTCGCAAGCAATTGTGTGCCAACCAGGATATCGATCTTATGAGAAGCATATTCCTTTAAAATCAACTCACGTCTCTCTTTGTCTTCAAGCACTTGTGCATCTAAGCGCGCAACCACAGCGTCCGGGAACCTTCTCTTGCACTCGCTCTCCAGGCTTTCGGTGCCACTTCCATGCATTTCGATGAAATCACTCCCACATACAGGACATCGTGTTACCACCGGGATATGATATTCACAATAATTGCATTTTAACTCGCCAGATGACTGATAGTATGTAAGCGGGATATCACACCTTGGACAACGCATCACTTCACCGCATTCATGACAAGCAACTGAAGACGAATACCCTTTTTTGTTGATTAATAAAATGATCTGCTCACCAGCACTCAAGGATCTTCGCATTTCTGAAACCAACGGTTGACTCAATAATGATAACCGACCTTTTTTTCTCTCATCTATCATGTCGACCAATTGAATCGACGGCAATACTGCTTGCCCGATTCGCTCTGGAAGATTAAATATCTGGCAACGCTTATTAACAACTTCATACAATGTATCTACAGAAGGCGTTGCACTGCCCAATACAAGTAACGCTTGGTTCCTCCTGGCCAGAAACTCTGCTACTGTGATTGCATGATAACGTGGATCCGGTTCACTTTGTTTGTAACTGCTCTCATGCTCCTCATCAATAATGATCAACCCCAGCTTATCAAACGGCAAAAACAACGCACTTCTTGGCCCGATAACAATCTGTATCTTTTGTTCCTGCACATTTTTCCATATGATATAACGTTCGCGCTCTGTTAGTTGACTATGTAACAAAGCAATTCTATCTGCGAACCGGGTCTTCAAACGTTCGAAAAGATGTTGGGAAAGAGCAATTTCTGGCACAAGAAATAGTGCTTGTTTTCCCTTAGCCAAAACCTCTTCGATGATCTTTTCATAAATCAGTGTCTTACCGCTCCCTGTCACACCATTAATTAGACTCTTTGAATAATTCCCGGATTCTATTTCGCCTTCTAAAGAAGAGATGATCTCTTCTTGTTGCGTAGTCAACGTCAAATTAACATATGAAGTTTGTTCTGATTTTAAGTCATCAGCCAATTCTGTTTCTAAAACGAGTCCTTTTGCGATCAAGCTTTTTAATGCATCGCCAAGACGCTGAAAATGTTCTTTAAGTTCACGATCTGATACATAAGGATGTTCTGCAATGTACTGAAAAATCTCTTTTTGTTTTGGTGCACGCTTAAATTGCTGTTTGTACATTTCATTTGATTTATCAATAGAGATCGTATAATATTTCGAAACAGGTTCTTCGCATGGATCATATGGAATTATGCTCAGACATCCCTCTTCGCATAGTGCCGCCTGTTTCTTCAAATTTTTCAATGATACATGCTGTATTTTATCACAAGAAATATCCTTAAATGCAATGAACGGATGATGGAATACGTATTTAGGAACACCGAGTTTGATCGCATAGATCATTGCACAGGCATAATAATCTGAAACATATCTGCAAAGCTCCAACATATCAATCGAGATCACCGGATGCAAATGATGGATCATTACGATACTTTTATAAGTAAAGTTTTCTTGCTCCTCTTCTTCAGTGACAACGATCCCCTTCTTGATGACATTGCTCCTTCCAAAAGGCACATACACTAAACTGCCAATTTGTATATAGCTCTCTAAAAAAGCCGGAACATGATAAGTAAAACCCTCTTCATTAACGAATGGTGCGCCCTCAACGATCACACGACAGTATTTCAAGTACTCACCTCTTTTCAAAAATAGATGAAAAGCAGATATCCGAAGATATCTGCTTCATTTAACATTAAATTAAACTTCAATACCACAAGATTCTTTTAAAACATCAACCTTATCCAGTCTTTCCCAAGGAAGATCGATATCAGTCCGACCAAAATGGCCATAGGCAGCACATTGGCGATACATCGGTTTACGCATCTCGAGATCACGCATAATCGCAGCTGGTCGCAGATCAAAAACCTTTCCAATAATAGTCGCAAGTTTCTCTTCGTCGACAATACCTGTCCCAAATGTCTCGACAAAGATGGACATTGGTCGTGCTACACCGATTGTATAAGCAAGCTGAACTTCACAACGTCTTGCCAGGCCTGCTGCAACAATATTTTTTGCAACATAGCGTGCAGCATACGCACCTGAACGGTCTACCTTCGTACCGTCTTTTCCGGAAAGTGCGCCACCTCCATGACGAGCCATCCCGCCATATGTATCTACAATGATTTTTCTGCCTGTAAGACCAGTATCACCCTGAGGACCTCCGATCACAAAGCGCCCTGTTGGGTTGATATAGTATCTAGTCTTTTCATCCAACATTTCAACAGGCAACACCGGCTTGATCACTTTCTCAAGAACAGCTTCCCGCACTTCTTCGATAGATACTTCCGGAAGATGTTGTGTAGAGATTGTGACCGCATCAATACGAGTCGGCTTTCCATCATCATATTCAACAGTCAACTGACTCTTGCCATCTGGCAAGAGAAAAGGGACGTCGCCATTTTTTCGAACTTCAGCCAAACGTCTGGTCAAAGCATGAGAATAGTAAACTGGCAATGGCATATATGAATCAGTTTCATCGCAGGCATAACCAAACATCATTCCCTGATCCCCTGCGCCGATGGCTTCCAACTCAGAGTCATCCATCTCGCCGGTTTTCGCTTCTAAGGCTTTGTCGACGCCCAGGGCAATGTCTGCAGATTGCTCACTGATCGAAGTCAAAACGGCACATGTTTTATAATCAAATCCATGATGCATGTCGTGATAACCAATATCCTTGATAACTCCTCGAGCAATCTTTGGCATATCAACATAACACTTTGTCGAAATTTCCCCAGCGATCAGGACCATCCCTGTCGTGACAAAAGTTTCACACGCAACGCGCGCGTCGGGGTCTTTTTCAAGGATCGCATCTAGGATCGCATCAGAAATCTGGTCTGCGATCTTATCCGGATGCCCTTCTGTTACGGATTCCGATGTAAAGAACTGTTTCAATTATCTTTCCTCCTTCTGAGTGTAAATATGATGTATCTCATCAAGGATCCTATCAGCAAGTTGAGACTTTAATTGTCTTGGAATTACTTCTTGATGACCGTCTTTAAAAATAAATGTCGCAGCATTATAGTCCGAGCGAAAAGCAGAATCTTCACCAATAATGCTATTTGCTATAATAAAATCCAAGGCCTTTTCCTTGAGTTTTTTTTCAGCATTGATCAGAAGTTGATCGCTTTCAGCCGCGAAACCAACAACAATCTTATCGGCAAGCATTGGTTTCAGTGTTTTAAGAATATCCGGATTCTTCTTGAAATCAATAGATAACTTATCTCCTGCTTTTTTTATCTTATGCTCACGATATTCTTCCGGAATATAATCGGCAGGTGCTGCTGCCATGATCAAACCGTCATTATCACCAACCAATGTCTGAAGAACTTTTAGCATGTCTACAGTCGTAGACACATTAATCCTCTTAACATCAAAAGGTGTTGCTCGATCAACACAACCTGCTACAAGCGTTACTTCTGCACCACGAAGCGATGCTTCCTGTGCAATGGAAAAGCCCATTTTTCCACTACTATGATTTGTGACAAACCGCACGGGATCAATCGGTGCAACCGTTGGTCCTGCAGTAACAATCAATCGCATACCATCAAGATCTTTAGCACATAATGATTTTTTTAAATAGTGCAAAATCGTCGTTACATCTGCAAGTTTACCTTCACCTACATCGCCACATGCCAACTTGCCAGATGAAGGCTCAATAATCTCATAACCAAATCGTTTTATTGTGGCAAGATTATTCTGGGTTGAAGTTTGATGATACATTACAGTATTCATTGCAGGTGCTACCAATACCGGGCCTTCAAACGCCAAAATGAAAGTTGATAAAAAGTCATCTGCAAGGCCATGAGCGATCTTCGCAATGATATTTGCATCAGCCGGCGCAATGACGCAGACATCTGCCCACTTAGCCAGGTGTATATGCTCTAAAGCTACAGTTTTCTCATGAAACATCTCACAGATGACAGGTGCATGGGAAAGTGCTTCAAAAGTCATCGGGCCAACAAATTTGGTCGCATGATCAGTCATCACAACCCGAACTTCATTGCCATCTTTTATCAACCGATTGACAAGGTCCGCCGCTTTATATGCGGCAATACTGCCGCTTACCGCTACAACAATCTTCATCAGCGATCATCAATCATTAAACTTATAAGTAACTTTGCCTTCACCGATTTCACACAAGGCAATAGAGACTGCCTTATTAGTCGGAGCTTCTGTAAAACGAGGCGCACCGTCAACCAGCTCACGCGCACGTTTTGCCGCAACAACTGCTAAAGTGTATTTATTATCGGTTTTTTCCAGCAATTCATCAATGCTTGGTTGTATCATATCATTCACTGTCCTTTTCTAGAATAAAAGTAGTTGGTATTGCCGTATTTCGTGACACTTTACAGCGTTCTGCAGCAATAATCGCTTTTAAATTATCAACTGCCGCCTGAATGTCTGCATTAATTATAACATAATCGTAAGCCGCCAATGTATTAATTTCTCCAACTGCACACGATAAACGTTTTTCGATCTGTTCCTCGGTTTCTGTCCCACGACCTCGAATACGACGTTCCAACTCTTTGTAAGAAGGCGGCATGATAAATACAAGAACGGCATCCGGAATACGCAATTTAACACTCTTAGCTCCTTGAGGATCAATCTCAAGCATCACATCTTGACCAGCTTCAAGCATATCTTCAACATATTTTCGAGGCGTCCCGTAGTAATTATCATATACTTTCGCCCATTCAATGAATCCATCTTCATGTATCTTTTGTTTAAACTCTTCTTGAGTCATGAAGAAATAATTTACACCCTCCTGTTCGCCCTTGCGTGGTGCGCGAGTGGTTGCCGATATTGAAAGGGCTACCGGAATCTGTTCGCGCAAATGTGCGCACAGTGTCCCTTTTCCTGCGCCGGATGGTCCACTCATTACCAACAAGATCCCTTTTTTGTCATGAGCCAGCATGGTATTGCACTCCTTTTCTTATATTGTATCGTTAATACGCCCTGCCAGCGTATCCGTTTGAATCGCCGATAGCAGCACAAAATCATCATTTGTAATCACAACAGAACGCGTCTTGCGCCCTGAAGACACGTCGACCAAATGGTGGTTTTCCCTCGCATATTGTACAAGCCGTTTAACAGATGCCCCTTCAGGGGACACAATGGCAACTATCTTATCAACTGCAACCATATTATCAAAGCCAATATTCAGGAATGTCATAGCACTTACCTTACATGATGTTCTGGGCTTGTTCACGAATCTGATCAACGATAACTTTACTGTCAACGATCTGTTCTGCAACAGTAATGTCGCTCACTTTAGAAGCTATCGTGTTGTATTCACGATTGACTTCCTGCATATAAAAATCCAGTTTTTTACCGATCAGCAGCTCATCACTGGTAAGCAATTCTTTCAATTTTTCAAAATGAGACCCGAGTCTTACCAATTCTTCGTCAATCGTCGATTTCACAGCGTGCATAGCAACCTCTGAAAGGATTCTGGATTCATCGACTTCATCGATTGTCTCAATAAAATCACGCATCCGCATTTCTAAACGTGCGCGGTAAGCTTGATCCAGCTCTGGCACACGTTCGGCGATAATGGCGCGTGTCTGTTCCAACTGATCGATCTTAGCAAGCAAGTCTGCTTGAAGGCGTGCGCCTTCCTCAGCTCGGGAATCATAGAAACGATCGAACGCATCATCCAGCGCAGAGATAACAAGTGCTCCATCATTTTTCACATCGAAGGTGAATTCATCTTTTTTTATCACATGATCCAATGTCAGGAATTGTTTCATATGCTTCCAGTCATTTTTTACTTCACCGAAAGCCGTTTCAAAATCAGTATGGTACTGTAATAATTGATCAACATCCAGGCGATAGCCTTCACCTGTACGCGTTCCCGCTTTCAACGCAATATCTACAGTCACTTGTCCGCGTATAGTGCGCTCAGCAGCACACTTACGAAGAACTTCCAGAAAGTTATGATCGAAAACAGGCGCGTTCAAACGCAGATCACTATATTTTCCATTGACAGACTTGATATCTATCTGCACCGAGAATGCTTCATATTCTTTTGTCAGAGAAGCATAACCTGTCATACTTAACAATTGCTTCACCTGCTTTACGCGCTTGTCACTTCATCAAGTTTATAATACGCACTGAGAACATTACTATATCGCTTTACAAGAGCAAGTCGATTTGCTCGAACACTCTGATCTTCATCCATAACCAGGATCTTTTCGAAGAAAGTCTCAACAACAGTATTCAGGGAAGCAAATTGTGCAATGACTGAGACGTAGTCCTTGCTCTCAACAAAAGCCGGAAGGGCTTCTTCACAGCTAATGACAGCTTCATAGAGCGCCTTTTCTTCATCTGCCTCAAAGATCGTTGGATGTTTGTTGAATGTTTATTTCTTTTTCTTTTTCGGTGTTGTTAGTATCAAGTACAATGTTGTCAATGGTATTCTTAATAGCGACCTTATCTTCGCCCTTCATATAAGCTTCCAATGCTTTTGCTCTCAGAATAACATCATAGAGATCATCATACCCGACCTTCATAACAGCCTGCACTATATCATTTGGCATCTGTAAATCTTTGAAGATCTTGATCAAACGTTGTTCAAAGAACTGATGAATCGTGGCATTCGTTTTTGCATCGTTAAACTGATGACCTGTGCTTGCATAAGCTTCACAAGCAATGGCAATGAGGCGGTCAAGTGACAATGACCATTTTTCATTGATGACGATATTTGCCAGCCCCAGCGCTTGACGCCGCAATGCATATGGATCCTGAGAACCAGTTGGAATGATACCCGCATAGTAGCAACCTACAATCGTATCAATCTTATCTGCAACGCTGACAATACTCCCTTCGATCGTTTCAGGCAGTAGATCGTTAGCAAATCGTGGCATATAGTGTTCGCGAATCGCCTGGGCTACATTCTTTTTCTCAGGATGTTCTGCAAGATAGTAATACTCACCCATCAAGCCCTGAAGTTCAGGAAATTCAGAAACGACATTACTTACAAGATCCATCTTTGTGCAGCGTGCTGCTGTCACTGCATCTGCACGCACGGCGTCATCAACGTGAAGATCACGAGCGATCCTATCAGCGATGATCTGCAAACGCTGCGTCTTATCATAGATCGTTCCAAGTTTTTCCTGAAAGACGATTGATTTAAGTTTTTCTTCGCCGGATTCAAGCCCTTTCTTAAGATCTTCCTGATAGAAAAATTCTGCATCAGCAAGTCGGGCACGGAGAACATTCTCATTTCCTGCACGTACGATATCCAAATACTCTTCCGTACCATTACGCACTGTAATAAAACCATTGGTCAAGGCACCATCGTTCTTCATCACAGGAAAGTAACGCTGATGTTCTTTCATTGGCGTTATCACGAGTTCATCCGGTAATTCAAGATACTTTTCATCGAAATTCCCACGCAGCGCGGTTGGATATTCTACAAGATTAATGACCTCGTCAAGCAGAGAAGAATCTTCCTGATAATGTTCATCAGTTCCCTTGAAAATCGCTTCAATCTGTGAAAGAATCATCTCTTTTCTACGATCCTGATCAACGATAACATATTCTTTTTCCATCGTCTCAAAATAAGATTCTGCATTTTTGATTTCAATAGCCTCATGCCCAAGCGTACGGTGGCCGCGTGACGTACGGCCAGCATCAAGCAAGCCAACCTGAAACGATACAACTTCATCATTATATAATGAAACGATCCACCGAATCGGCCGCAGATAACGCAGTTGCTGGCTCCCCC
>CAUDRX010000086.1 GCA_958451915.1 uncultured Peptococcaceae bacterium | reverse complement strand
AAGGGACTGTCGCAATAAACCAAAATCTCGCTTATGTGACAGTTCCTTTTTCTATCTCTATATCGCTAGTACCGCATACCACAAAGCGGTTTCCTATTTTAAAGCACACAAATCCAGACCTCTCTCATTATCCTAGAGGGGTCTGGATTTTTTCGTATCCTTTTCTTATTTCAGCTCAAACAGATACTTCCCAGTGGTGCCGTTTTGTATCTTGTTATGTAGTTTCGTCACATTATACGCTATGGCCAGCAGGATGCTTTGAGCTGTGACATTTTCTATTCCGCTATACAGGTACCTGCGAAAGTTCATATCTTCTTTTATCATGGCAAAGCTTCCTTCTGCCTGTATGCTGCGGTTCATCCTCAACTGTTTTCCATATTCTCCTGTGATGCGTGCTTCGTTTTCTGTCCTCAGCGCTTTCATCTGCTTGGATACATAGAGGCGTTTATTGCGTTCTTCCATGGGTTTCTTACTTCCACACGGCCGGATGCATGCTGCTTTGCTTGGACAGTCTTTGCAGTTATGGCTTTCGTAGACACTGACATTTCTCCGGTAGCCACTGCTGGTTTTCTCTGTCTTGTCGTATAGATAGACGAGTGTCTTTCCCTGGCTACAGTAATAGCAGTCGTTGTCTTTGTCGTAACGCATGTTCTCAGCACGTCCAATGTCATTCTTGTATTTTCTTGTTTTGGCAATTTCATAGTTGTTAGGCTTTATGTAGGCGAGTTGGTCATGCTCTTTCAGATAACGATAATTTTCTTCGCTCTCATACCCGGCATCTGCAACGATCTCTTTGTATTGGAAGGGCAGGTGTTTTTCTGCACTTTCCAGAAAGGGGATCAAGGTGCGGGCATCTGTCGGTCGTTGGTTCACATCCCCCCATACAATGTATTCTGCATCCACGCCATGTTGGACATTGTAGGCGGGCTTTAGCTGTCCGTTTCGCATATGATCTTCTTTCATGCGCATGAATGTGGCATCCTGATCGGTCTTGGCATAGCTGCCTCGTTCGCCGCATATATGGAGCTTGTTGGTGTAGTCTTTGAACTTTGATAGGATGTTTTCCAATGTTTCAATGGAGCGTTGCAGTGGTGTTTTGCGCTTGCCGCTGCCATGGACAAAAACAATGTCCTGCTGCTCTTTGATCGCATAGAGCTTTTTGCGCAGTTTCTTCAAGACTCGTATGCTCACTGTGTTGTTGTGTGCCAGATGCAGGTCATATTGGTCCTCTAAATCGGCAACGAGAACAACGGCTTTGTCCATGAGCTTTTGGAGATGCTTTGTTACAGCATTCTTCCAAACAAAAGTGTAGCGCCCAGCACAGGATTCTATTTTCGTTCCATCCACGAAGAGATGTCTGCCGCTGATCTCACCAAGGGAAAGCAGCCAAGCTCCCATGCAGGCAAGGATCCTTTTAGCGCATGGCGCAAAGTGGAGGCGGATGAAACGGTCAAATGTAGAGTGATCCGGGGCAGGCATGCCTTCCAGGAGGTACATAAAATAGATGTTGGAGCGACAAGCTTTTTCCATACGTCTGGAAGAGTAGATACCCTCCATATAAGAATAGAGAATGATCTTAAGGAGCTGACGAGGGGACGCCTGATTTTTTCTGATTCTGCGATAAGTAGAATAGAGATCTGAGAGCGATAAATCCTCCACAAAAGCACTCAGGAGGCGAACGGGCTCGTTAGCAGGGATAAGGACATCCAATTCCAGAGGAAGTTTTAGTTGATAATACTGGCCGAGCGCGGTATAATCTTTTTGTAAAGTATTTTTAAGCATACAAATATTTTACAACAAAGGCCAAGCGATTGCACGCTTGGCCTTTGCGTTTTTATGGATTGTGTCAAAAAGCAGGTGGCTTATTGCGACAGCCCCTTTTCGTTGCACAAAAAAGCTGCCCACCGTACAGGCGGGCAGCAGATGGATCTATGAACTTAAGAAAGGACCTCGATGGTGACTGGCGCAACACCTTTGGAAACAATGCCAAGGTCGCTGGCTGCCTGATAGCTGAGGTCGATGACGCGGCCAGCACCGAATGGCCCGCGGTCATTGATACGAACGATGACGCTGCGGCCAGTGTCAGTGTCGGTGACACGGCAGACAGTGCCGAACGGCAGATATTTATGCGCAGCAGTGTAGTCGTACATATTGAAGATCTCACCACTGGCAGTATAATTTCCCTGAGCACCAGAACCATACCAGGTCGCCAGGCCGCTCTCATAGTAGGTGTAATTATCGCCGGAAGTGTTATCATCGCTCTGCACGCCTGCAAGAGTAATGGCCTGGGAAGCATCAACTGCAGTCAAAGTAATGCCGCCATTGCCATTTGCTGCGACAGTGGCATTATTGAAGAGCGCCTGGAAAAATTCCAGCGGTGCCTGAAGAGAACCATTGATATTGCGATATGCAAAAGTCCCAGTGCTCGTCTGGAGCTGGCTGGAAGCGGCATCTACAGTGACAACACTGCTCTGGCCGCCATAAGTCAGGGTGACTTTACCGCTCTGCCAGTCTACGCCAACGCCAACGCCAGTCAGCGCGCTGCGCACAGGCACATAGGTATCAGCAGATGGGGTGGTGACTTCAGGCTGGGTGATCGATACGTTCTGATCCGCCCCTCCCACATAAGCCGTATCCCCTGCAGCAAAAGCGGCAAACGGGGTGGTCATAGCGATCAGGGTTCCTGCTGCGATAAAACGACGAATATGATGATTCAAAGAAAACACTCCTTTTAACTTTCAGCGGCCAGCGACGCCGCTGATGATCATGGCTGAACAGCCTTCCCAAATAATCTTTTAATATTATAAAGGAAGTTTTTCACAAGGTAAAGAAATATCACCTTTGTGCTTATTTCTGACAATTTCAAGGTCTACGCGCTCTTTTAAGATATATTTTTATGTCGATCCATTGGTATTGTCTTAAAATGAACACTTTAAGCATAGATCTCAGTGATCATGCGATCTGTCAGGCAATGCTAAAATAATAAGCGCCGTTTATCGACCAGATAAACGGCGCTTATTATTAACAGAAAAGGAACATTTTCTTTATATGATATTACAGTATCGACAAAAGTTACAGTCGAACCTAAAAAGTTACAATCTCAATCAGCCATTGCTTCATGCAGCACCTCGCCGACAGCATCGATGATATCTGATGCTATGGCAGCCATCACACCACGCGCCGCTGCCAGGCGCTGACCAGCGAGGCCATGGGCGAGCACGCCCATACAGGCAGCTTCGTAAGCTTCCATCCCCTGCGCAGCAAAGGCTGCGATCACACCGGAAAGGACATCCCCGCTGCCTGCGGTCGCAAGAGCCACACTGTCGCAAGGGTTGATCGCATAGCGCCCATCCGGCGCTGCGATGATGGTATCGTGTCCCTTTAGCACGACAACGCAGTGGAAGCGCTCTGCCACACGACGGGCATACTGCATACGATCAGCCTGCACCTCAGCGCTCGTGAGCCCGAGCAAGCGCGCCATTTCGCCAGGATGCGGCGTCAGGATGCAGTGCGCGGCGCTGTTCCTGAGTACAGTGCCATCGCCTTCACCGATCATGTTCAGCGCATCGGCGTCGATGATGATGGTGCTCTCAGCTTGTCGCAGCATCGAATAGATGGTCTGCTTCTTTTCTTCGCTTTTGCCCATCCCCGGACCGATGATCTGCACAGTCGTATTGGCTAAGAGCCAATCCAGTGCCGGTTGGTTCGGCCAGGCTACAGGCTTCATCATGACCTCCGGAGCGGCCGCTGCCGCTGGTGTATAGATGCCTTTATCAACGAATGCTGTAACGAGCCCTGCCCCGGCACGCAGCGCTGAGCGTGCTGCAAGCACACAGGCGCCGCTCATACCGACACTGCCGGCGATGAGGCCAACGTGTCCATAGCGGTTTTTATGGCTGTTGAGCGGCCGTGCAGGCAGATGTGCTCTCAGCATCGATGGCTGCAGAAGCGTGCCCTGAATGCCGGCTTCTGCTGCCACTTCCTGAGGAATACCGATGGGGAGCACTCTAAGTACGCCCAGATGATCAGCAGCTTCTCCAAGGAAGAGCCCCTGTTTCGGCCAGGCCAGGGTATATGTGTAGTCCGCGCGCACAGCACTGCCGCAAACCTGACCGCTGTCACCGTTCAGACCGGATGGAATGTCCACACTGACACGCAGCAGTCGTTTCTCGTTCACTACATTGACGACTGCGCACGTCAATTCTCCCAGATCCCTCGAAAGACCTGTGCCAAAGAGACAGTCAAGCACCACATCCGTGAAGTTGAGCTGAGCTTTGAGGACGTTGAGCTTTGACGGACCATCTACTTCGATGAGCTTCACAGGCAGACGCGCGAGCATCTCCCGATTGGCCTGGTGGTCAGCAGAAAAATGACGCTCCCCATCGATGACCTCGACCACCGTCACATGCGCTGCACCAGCCAGATAAAGCTGACGTGCCGCTACAAGGCCATCACCGCCGTTATTGCCGCGCCCGCACAAGATGGTGATACGCTTTGCCAACAGGTCCGGCACATCTTCCGACAGCTGACGCACGATCGCGATCCCAGCATTTTCCATGAGGATCAGCGACGGGATGTGCCATTCCTGGATGGCTGCATGGTCAAGGGCACGCATCTCTTCATTGCTCACCAGATACATCTGCTATCCCTCCAATACTATCATCGCCACAGCGGCATGGCGTTCATGGCTGATGCTCACATGCACTGTCTGCACGCCTTTAGCTGCGGCCAGCCGCGCCGCTTCGCCGCTGAGCTGTACAAATGGTGCACCTTTGACATCTGTCAGGGTCTCGATGTCCTTCCAGGAAACTTTCCCAATGCCTGTCCCCATTGCCTTGCTCACTGCTTCTTTGACAGCGAACCGCCCGGCGATGCGGGCAATGTCTGGCACAGGGTGAAAAACAGCCTGACGTTCTGCTTCTGTGAACACCTTTTTTGCGAATGCCTCGGCCCGACGCGCGCAAATACCTTCGATGCGCTCAAGGGCGACGATGTCAACACCAATGCCAACGATGCCCATCAGGCACCAATAGCTTCACACACGACATCGGCAATGGCATGTGCTATGGCGTCGATCTCGTTCTGATCTTTGCCTTCGACCATCACACGCAGGAGCTGCTCGGTGCCGGACGCACGCACGAGCACCCGACCACTCTCCCCGAGAGCTGCCTCTGCTTCAGCGATGGCTTTCTGAATGGCTGGCACTTCCTGCCAGCCGTCTTTCTTTGCGACTGGCACATTGACCAGGACCTGAGGCAAACTGGTCATTGCTTCGGCGGCAAGCTCACTGAGCTTCATGTGCTTGTGGCTGAGGATGTTCAGGAGCATGATGGCACTGATCATGCCGTCACCAGTGCTGTTGTATTCTCTGAAGATGATATGTCCGGACTGCTCTCCACCGAGCACGGCGCCCTTTTCCTGGAGCGCTTCATTGACGTAACGATCGCCGACATTGGTCTCTACGATCTTGACGCCGGCTTCTTTCATGGAAAGCTTAAGCCCAAGGTTGCTCATCACAGTGACGACAAGCTGATCGCCAACGAGACGGCCTTCTTCTTTCATGGCTTTGGCGTAGATGGCCATGAGATGATCACCATCGATGACATTGCCTTTTTCATCGACAGCGAGAAAACGATCGGCATCACCATCGAAAGCGAGGCCGCCATCGGCCCCTTCGCGCACAACGGCTTCCTGCAGCTGTTCGAGATGGGTCGAACCGCAGTCCACGTTGATATTGATACCGGTCGGACGATCGCCGAGCATCCTGACATGGAGATTGGCGCGGGAGAAGACTTCTTCTGCCAGCACGCTGGCAGCACCATTGGCACAATCGACCACGAGATTGTAATCACGGCCGTTGACATTGATCAGTTCTCCCAGATAATCCTTGTACAGCTCCACTGCTTCGTCAACCTGTGCCGCCCGGCCGATCTTTCTGCCTTTGGCTTCTTCGATGGCAATCTCGCCACGCAGGGCTGCTTCGATGGCCGCTTCCTGATCGTCGCGCAGCTTTGTGCCCTGAGCACTGAAGAACTTGATGCCATTATCTTCAAAAGGATTGTGGCTGGCGGAGATTACCGCCCCTGCCAGAGCTTTGAAAGCACGCACCAAAAACGCCACCGCCGGCGTTGGCACGACCCCTGCGCTGATGACCTGGATGCCTACAGAGGTCAATCCTGCCGTCAGGGCGCTCTCTAACATCTGCCCGGAGATACGGGTGTCACGCCCGATGATCACGACACCAGTCTTGCCGCCATTGTCTTCGAGAAAAACACGACCTGCAGCCTGACCTAGTTTCAGCGCCATCTCAGCAGTCAGGACTTCGCCAGCCTTTCCGCGCACACCATCAGTTCCAAACAATTTTCCCATATGATTCACCTTTTCTCTCTTTTATCTTTATCTTTTTTGTTTTTTTAATAACCCGATGCTGCTGAGCCTCCACTGCCGCCCGTATCACCGGCAAGCGGTGTCAACGTCACTGTGCTCGGCGATATGCTGTCAATGACCAGACCTTCTACGTCATTGACCTGAACAGCCGCCGTCGTCACACTCTGCGGCACTGAACCAACATTGATGAAGACCGACAAGCTGTCGCCGGCATCTTCATATTCCGGCAGCATATGGTACGTCACTTCCACCATCTGAGTGTCCACGCTGACAGACGCTGCTCCCTGACCACTCACAACGAGCGGCAGCATGCGAGCGCCAGTCTGGACACCACTCTCGGAGGCGATGACCTCGATCGTCACACTGACCGACTGCGGATCGGCGGCAAGGGTACTGTCGATCGCTACAGTCTCTGTCGTTGTTCCTGTGATCTCTGAGAGATCGATCGCAGCCGTACTCACAGTGCTGACTTCGGCCAGCGTTTCAGCTGAGCCACTGAGCGTCACAGACGATGGCGAGACATTCACACTCACAAGCTGGTAGCCATCCGGCAGACTGCCGACAAGGTTCGCCTGCACCGGCACCGCCTTACTGTCAGTGCCTTCACTCACTTTGATCGAGACTGTCACAACCTGCGGCAGTGCTTCCAACTGGGCGCCGGTGATCTCATTATTGTCTTCGTCGAAGAATGTGACTGTCATGTCAGTGTCGCTGTCTTCTGAAATCGTTGAAAGATCCACGAGCACCCCTGCATGGTCTACACTGGCGATCTCACTCGGATCACCCGTAACAAAGACCTGTTCTGGTGCTACACTGATCTCATCGACACTGATGCCTTCCGGCGCTTCTCCCTCTGTGACGACTTCAACGTCCATGTTCTGCCCCTGGCGATCGGTGATGAGCACAGTCACCGTTTCCGGATCGACATGGGCAAAATAAACGCCGCTCGGAAGATCCACTTCGACCCTGATCTGACTCTCACCGTTCCTGACATCGCTCAGATCCACATAAGCACTGAAATCGCTGGCACTGATATCGTTGAGCCGATCCTGCCGCCCGGTGACACGGATACTGACTGTTTCCTGTCCCAGCGCCGCCGATTTATCGACCGCAAGGTTCTGCGTTTCCAGCGGCACATCATAGGTACGGTGCGAAAGCGGATCCTGCTCCACGCCAACATAAAACCACAACACCACAGCGATCAGCAGGGCGATCAGCTTGAGCGTACGATTGTTGTCTTTCTTCTTCATTTACGGAACACCTTCTTTACCCGTCCGAGCAGCGATGCCTCTTCCGGTACAGAGAGCAGCGCCGTCATCTCATCGATGACCTCCTGCTCGCTGAGGTTATAGTGCAGCCGCCCGCGTTCGGCGATGCTCATTGCGCCGGTCTCTTCCGAGACCACTGCCACGACCGCATCGCTCACTTCCGACAAGCCAATGGCAGCGCGATGGCGTGTCCCCAATTTCATGGAGATGTTCTTGTTTTCCGAGAGCGGCAGAAAACAGCTTGCCGCCATGATCTCATTGCCAGTGACGATGACAGCACCATCGTGCAGCGGCGTATTGACAATGAAGATGTTTCGTAACAGCGGCGTCGATAATCGACCATTGATGGCGATACCGGTGGCGATGTATTCCTTCAGGCCATTTTCCCGTGTCACTGCGATGAGGATGCCAGTGCGCGACTGACTGCAGGCAGTCATACAGCCAATGATCTCCTGCACCTGCCGGTCCACCACATCGCTTTCAGCACGATGACGGCTGCCCATAAGAAATCCACTCGTACCCAACTGTTCCAGTGCGCGGCGCAGTTCCGGCGCGAAGATGACAGGGATTGCGATGATGAACATTGTCTGCAGCTGGACCAGCACCCAGTTGACCGTTGTCAGTCCCAGCGCACTGCTGAGCGCTGAAAAGACCAGCAGGATCGCGATCCCTTTGGCCAATGGCATGGCACGGGTCCCCTGCATGATCTCGAGGATCTTATAGATTGCAAAAGCGATGATAGCGATATCCAGGACGTTGACAATGACGATCGCACCAGGAAAATTCGCTAACAGACCAGAGACCAGATTTTGCATGACCGGCCACTCCTTTCGAACAGCATTCATACTAGCATTGTACAACAACACGATTGCAATTGCATTACGTTTTCTTATAAAAATACGGATCGGATGCATATCTTTCCTGTCGTTTCAATTAAAACAGGCCCACATGCAAAAAAATTCTTTTTACAGCTTATTTTTAAAGCGGATTTAAGGTTCAGCCTCTATGATTTTTTTATTGATTTCAGCTATACTATCCTTAAGCGATCATCCACAAGGAGGACACAATGATGCAGATCCTTATCGTTGAAGACGAACATTCATTATCTGATGCCATCGCGCAGCTTCTCAGAGACCAACACTACGAGGTCGACTGTGTCTATGATGGGCGCAGCGGTCTTGAATATGCCCGCGCCGGCCATTACGACCTGATCATCCTCGATGTCATGCTGCCGCAGATGGACGGTTTCGAAGTGGTCAAGAC
>CAUDRX010000085.1 GCA_958451915.1 uncultured Peptococcaceae bacterium | reverse complement strand
TGCCTTACCGATCAGATAACTGACCACACCGATCTTATCTGAGATCTTTGCACCACCAATAATCGCAACAAACGGTTTTTGAGGATTGCTCAGTGCTGCACCAAGCCCGGCAAGCTCTTTTTTCATCAGGAAACCGCTGACACTTGGAAGATATGTGCCAATCCCAGCCGTCGAGCAATGCGCACGGTGCGCCGTTCCAAATGCATCATTGACAAAAATATCGCCTAAAGCAGCAAGTTTTTTTGCAAAATGAACATCATTCTTTTCTTCTTCAGGATGAAAACGTACATTTTCTAAAAGTACGACATCCCCATCTTTCATTTCCGAAACAGCCGCTTCAACTTCTGGTCCAACGCATTCGTTTAATTTCTTGACAGGTTTACCAAGAAGCTCCGATAAATGCTTTCCTACTTCGTCCAGACGCAATTCTTCGACAACCTTACCTTTTGGACGCCCCAGGTGGCTCATGACGATAACCTTAGCACCATGATCGACTAAATATTGAAGCGTTGGCAGCGCTGCGCGCATACGCGCATCATCAGTAATCGCGCCCGTTGTTTTATCTCTAGGAACATTAAAATCGACGCGAACGAGTACGCGTTTTCCGTTCACGTTGATATCTTCAACAGTTTTTTTACCCATTGTCAATCCCCCTGATGGTCAAAATCATAGGTTCATTATAGCCCATGAGGCGTCATAAATCTAGGATAATGCGCACAGTTTTAACTTTTTCCGAGAAATGTGAGGAGAAATACCTGCCATTCTTTAGCATCAGCAATCGTAAAGTCAGCATGATCGCAATGTCTATCAGCGCTCAAGCAGACGCTTCATCCGTTCAGGATGATTTGCATCCTGGAGCGCCGCACCCAGCGTCACCGAACCAGCTTTGACCAGCGCAGCCAAGCTTTCCTCTAAACTGATCATTCCTTTTGACCGACCACTTTCTATGCTGTTGTCCAACTGATTCAGTACCCCTTCCCGGATCTGATGCGACACTGCCTGGTCATTCAGGAGGACCTCATAAGCAGCGATCATCTTCATTTGAGAGGAGTGCCTGAGCAGTCGCTGTGTGATCACTGCATCCAGCTGCGCAGCAAGCTGATGACGAATCAATTGCTGTTCTTCTGAGGCAAAATGCTCGATAAAATATGCTACTGCTTCCGCGGAAGAAGCCGCATGCATCGTCGCAAGCACAAGATGACCGCTTTCAGACAGGCGCAGTGCAGCACGCATCGTATCCAGATCAGTCAATTCACCCAACATGATCACATCCGCATCCATGCGCAAAGCATCCTCTGCGCCTTGACAAAACGAACCAACATCGCGTGACACTTCACATTGATGGATCAATGCTTTCACGTTATCAAGGCGATATTCCACCGGATCCTCATAAGTGACAATGTGGCAGGCTCTGGTCGACGCGATCTGCATCAACATTGCCGCCAGCGTTGTCGATTTTCCGCTACCTGAAGCCCCCGTGACCAGAATCATCCCCTGCCTGCGCCTACAAAGCGCCTGGATCGCACCTGGCCATTTCAAAGACGACATTGGCGGGACCTCCTTTGGCAGAAATCGCACTGCCATGGCACGCCTGCCCTGCGACCGATAACAGCGCACACGCATACGCATCCCATTTTCATCTTCACATGAAAAATCTTTGACGTCATCTATACTCTTTTCTACAATAGTATGAGAAGATGCATGCCGCGCCAGTAAGTCTGCCAGGTACATATCATATTCTTCAGCAGAACAATCTACCAGCGGCTGCAACTCTCCAAGCACGCGTGCATACGCACTGCCATTTTCCTCGAGATGGAGATCTGTCGCACCAAGCGCCAATGCAGTTTGAAAATGGTCCTTCATCATTGAACACTCCTTTCAAAGGTGGTCTTATGTATCCTATCACATTACTCTTATTTGTTTTCTTAGGCTGTATCTTTGCCAGTTTTATTCCCTGCTATGCGGAACGCCGGCAGCTTGGCCTTTCTCAATGGGGACGATCATATTGCCAGATCTGCGGCAAAGCGATCGCAATCTATGATTTGATCCCAGTCGCTGGTTATTTTATTGCTCACGGCCACTGTCGACACTGCAGTGCACCTATCCCAAAACGTTATCCGGTATTTGAAGCCTGCGGCGGGATCCTTGGTCTCATGATCGGCACAGCAACCTCCTCACTTGTACACAGCTTTCTCCTTTTCGGAGCGATTGCAATGCTCTTCCTTCTCAGTCTTGATGACGCTGCAACACAGACTATTTCTGACAGCGACTTGCTCATCTACACGCTGTTTCTTCTTGCTGACAGCTTCCTATATGGTGATCACATCTGGCTCTTGCATGGAATTGGTGCACTGATCATTGCGCTTCCACTCTTTATCATCACAAGGATCCGCCCCGGCGCACTCGGAAGCGGAGATGTCGTCTTTATGGCGATCACCGGCTTCTATCTAGGCGCAGTGGATATTTGTTATGCTTTTTTAATCGGCATTCTTACAGCTCTTATCTATGCCACTTACCTTCTCATCTTTAAACAGGCGACATCTAAAACGGCCTTTGCACTGATTCCGTTCCTGAGTGCAGGTGTTGGGATAATCATGCTCACACGATCGATACCGTTTTCGTTCTAAGAAACATCACTCCAGCAGAATAAGCTGATTATCCGACAAAAATGTCCCTCTTCTCTATCGAAACTCATTTAAATATGGTATAATAGTTACATTCCATGATTCAGGAGGTATTTCTATGAGACCCACCAAAGAAGCCTTAATTCGTAAGGTTTGTCAAAATATGGAATTAATAGAGTACCAGGTCACTGATGTCCTTTCTGATGAAGTGCTCCAGCAACAGACCAATGAGCATCCTGACAATGTCACTTTCAGCATCGTACAGGCCAATCAAGTAGCGGATAAACTTTTTCTGACCTCTCATCAATTCACCAATGTCGTTGGTACTGACATCTATATTTATATCGGCAATCCACAAGGGCAAGTTGCCTACCAGATGCTCCTTGATGAGCTCTCAAAGGTTCGTCGACTGGACGAACGGTTACTCACTTTCCTTCGTGATGAGTGCAATGATTCGCTAACAGCGATCGATCTTAAAGAAGGACTTACTGAAACCGCATCAGAAACGATCGACGAGGCCATACAGACAGCCCCAAGCCATCTTATCTACTCTCAGCTCTCTGAAAGCACCCTTAACAAAGGCTTTGGGCAGATTCTGCTCGAGCATCAATTTGAATCGATCGGTGACAGTCATGTATTTATCTATGGCGGCAATACTGCTGGCGCCCAAATGATCAACCGGTTGAATCAAGAATCTTTTATCATTCTATAGTAACATCCACCTTTACGCAATCGTCGTGAACATCTCTGCGTAAAGGTTTTTTAGTGCCCAAATGAAAAATGCTTGTCCCCTATCGGGACAAGCATTTTTTCATTAAACGCAAATTATTTACGGCCAGGATAAGCCTTCAAAGCTTCGGACAATACTTTCATGGATTTTTCCATGTCATCAGCATTGAGCACATAAGCAATACGTACTTCATCAATACCGTGACCCGGCTGAGAATAGAAACTTGCAAGAGGCGCCATCATGAGAGTCTCGCCATTATAATCGAAGTTTTCAAGCATCCAGATGATGAATTTCTCGGAATCATCAACAGGAAGCTTAACAGAAATATAGAAAGCACCTTCCGGTTTCGCACATACAACACCATCCATCTTCTGGAGTGCATCATAGGTAACATCGCGACGATGCTTATATTCTTCATTAACTTCATCAAGGTAGCTCTTTGGTGTTTCTGCATACAGTGCGGTCGCACCGATCATATCCAGTGTGGATACGGAGAGACGCCCCTGGCAGAGTTTAAGAACATTGGCAATGACTTCAGGGTTCTTGCATGCCAGGCTGCCGATACGTGCGCCACAAGCACTGTAACGTTTAGAAACAGAGTCGATCATGATAAGACGATCTTTCAGCTCTGGGAAGTATGCCAGGCTGTAGAATTCACCATCATAAACAAATTCACGATAAACTTCATCAGCGATGACAAAAAGATCCCGTTCTACCGCAATCTCAGCAACCATCTGAAGTTCTTCCTTGGTATACACAACACCAGTAGGATTGCTTGGATTTGTGATAATGATCGCACGAGCCTTATCACTGATCTGAGCAAGGACTTCTTCCTTGGATGGCAGACGATAACCATTTTCCGCCTTAGTGATGATCCCTTCACATTTAACGCTGACAGCAGAAGCGAAACCATTGTAGTTGGTATAGAATGGCTCTACTACAACGACAGATTCGCCCGGATCACAGATAGCAATCATCGCAAACATCAGGGCTTCAGACCCACCATTGGTGATAAGGATATCTTCTGGCGCGAAGTCCATGTTGTTTCTCTTGTAATACTCACTGATCTTATCGATCAAAGTGAAATCACCGTGAGAATCAGCGTATTCAAGAACATCCTGTTTAAAGTTTTTGATCGCTTCGAAATAACCTTCTGGCGTTTTGATATCTGGCTGACCAATATTCAGCGGATAAACCTTTTTGCCATTCGCACGAGCTGCGTTAGCATAAGGAACGAGTTTACGGATTGGAGATTCTTGCATATTGCTGATACGGTTTGAACATTTCATTGGAATTGCCCCCATTCTTCAAGATCAGATCCGTTGATTGCCTAAGAAACGGATCACATTCATTACTCTTTTAATTTATCACATCTTTCGTAAAATTGCGACCTAAATATTTCTCACAATTCTAATCTTTTTGACAGTGGAACAGAGCAGTCTTTCCCATTCATGTAACTCCTGTAAAAATCAAAAGCGGCTTCCAATATGTGTAATCTTTCACAATTACAGTCAAATACGCGAATTTTCAACTATTACAGAAACATCTTATTATTCTGCGGCCATGATGTTACCACCCAAAATATCTACTAACAAATAGTTTTTACAAATTCCTATATTTATAAAGAATCTCTATGACTACTAGTTCAGATTATTGATCACACAAATCCCTTGAATGCAGTCAACTCACTCTTATAAGTCCCAAAAGATAAAAGAACCCACTTGGCGAGACGAGTCACCAAGCGGGTTCTTTCAGTGCTGACACAGCTCATGACATGCACGCAGAGCACTTGTTGCAGACATCCGACAGAAAGCTGCCAAGACATGGAGAAGCTGGTTCATTAACTCAACTTTGATCATGCTCACCAGTTCATAATAGCTAAACGCAATAACGCTTAGCTAATGATGGTCGCACTTTTCACATACAGAATGATACAGTGATATTACTATATTTGCCTTCCATACGACATGCAAGAGGAGACAAATGCAGATTAATATGCTTTTGTCCAAGGGAAGAATGTATCTTTTGTGTCCAGATGACAGATCTCAGAAATATCTTCTTCGCTTAAAACAAAATCAAAGATCTCAAGATTTTCTTTTAATCTTTCCAAATGGCTGCTCTTCGGTATCACACCAATCCCACGCTGTACAAGAAATCGCAAAGCTACCTGAGCTGCTGTCTTGCCGTATTTAGCTCCGATAGCTGCCAACGATCTGTTGACAGGAACATCACACTCCCCGCTGCCCAACGGCGCCCAAGCCTGCATAGCAATGTCTTCGCGCATGAGCTGATCCTGCAGATCCCAACGCTGAAACATCGCATGGACTTCAACCTGATCCACCATCGGTTTGATCATGCATTTATCAAGGAAATCCTTGCAACGTTCTGCATCATAATTGGAGATTCCTATAGCGCGCGCCTTACCAGCTTGATATGCTTCTTCAATAGCGCGATATATCTCTTCAGCCTTAGGATACGGTT
The DNA here is from genome assembly GCA_958451915.1 of uncultured Peptococcaceae bacterium. Taxonomy (GTDB): domain Bacteria; phylum Bacillota; class Peptococcia; order Peptococcales; family Peptococcaceae; genus UMGS1590. Next base: position 3,260 of record CAUDRX010000085.1, on the reverse strand, counting down.
CATGCAGGAGCAACAGATCTACATAATCGGTACCAAAGGCTTTAAGCGAACGGTCGATAGACGCTTTCGCCTTTTCGTAAGTCCCTGAAGAACGATACACTTTTGTAGTCAAAAAGATTGCTTCACGACGAATCCCGCTCTCTGCAATACCGCGACCGACCTCACTTTCATTGCCATACATCACAGCGGTATCGATGAGTGGATAGCCCATTTTAAGTGCTGAGGACACACTTTTCACACATTCCTCGCCACGCAATCCCCAGGTACCAAGGCCGACGAGTGGCATCTCAACGCCGTTTATCAAGCGGATCGTTTCCATAAATACCTCCTTAACGCAACGAGGCACCGAATGTGCGCAGCTCTTCGATTTTTTCCTGTGAGCCGTTCTCACTGCCATAAGCTGTAAAAAATCCCATATTTTCCAGACCCAACCAGCCTACAAAGTCGCCATCAAAAGAGAAACGCGCGCCATCATACACCCCATCAGCACCAGAACTCAGGATCATCGCAACTTTCCTGAGCCGTGCAGGACCACTTGGATACGCCGGTCCATAAAAGCGATCGATGACACACTTAAGTTGACCACTGATCCCATGATAATAGATTGGTGAAGCTAACACGAGCATGTCTGCATCATTAAGCAGCGCAATAACTTCCTGCATGTCATCATCTTGAATGCAAGCACCGTTCCCTTTTGTATGACAATATTCACAGGCAAGGCAGCCTTTGATATTCCTTTTTGCATACATCAATGACATTAACACAATGTCCGGCCGTTTCCGCGCCTTCTTTAAATGCGTTAACCATCTGTTTGGTATTGCCCTGCGGGCGCGGGCTACCATTAAGCACCAGGATATTCATAGCCCATCTCTTCATAGCTCTGACATAATCACGATATCACAGCAAAAAGCAAAGAATCAATTACTGTTTTATAAACGACACGCTCACTTAAGATAGGTGGCAAAAAAATCAGCCAGTTTATCAAACGGGATATAGTCATGATCGCCGCCATCATAAAGATCTGTGTGCACAGCATTTGGGATGATCAGAAGCTCCTTGTTCTCAGGTACAGGATTGCCATCCATCATGTGTGCATAAGCATCTCTGCTCATATAACAGGAATGAGCTTTATCGCCATGCATGACGAGAACAGCACTGCGGATCTCATTGGTATAAGCCATTATAGGCTGGTTCATAAAGCTCATCGTACCGATCATATTCCATCCATCATTGGAATTCAAAGAACGAACATGATATGCGCGATCAGTCTTGTAATAATCATAATAATCTTTCACAAAGAACGGCGCATCTTCCGGCAATGGATCCACAACGCCGCCGGCCCGGACATAACTATCATTCTTGTAGTCCACAGTACGTTGTTTGTTGTACATTTCACGCATTGTCCAGCGTTCTTCTTCACTGTCGTTGTCATCAAAATATCCCTTCGCACCAACACGACTCATATCATACATCGTTGACGCTACAGTAGCTTTTATACGGGTATCAAGTGCAGCCGCGTTTAAAGCCAGTCCACCCCATCCGCAAACGCCAATGATACCGATACGTTCGGGATCTACATCATCTCGGCAGGAAAGGTAATCAACGGCTGCCTGGAAGTCTTCGGTATTGATGTCAGGCGAGGCCATATAACGTGGTTGGCCTCCACTCTCCCCCGTAAACGACGGATCAAACGCGAGTGTAAGAAATCCGTACTCAGCCATTTTTTGCGCATAAAAGCCAGAAGCCTGTTCCTTGCAGGCTCCAAAAGGCCCGCAAACGGCAATAGCCGAGAGTTTGCCGTTTACATTTTTCGGCATGTAAATATCAGCCGCCAAAGTGATACCATAGCGATTATGAAATGTCACCTTGCGATGATCAACCTTTGCGCTTTGCGGAAAAGTCTTATCCCATTCCTGAGTCAACGCTAATGTTTCCATATGTGTCATCCTTTCTCATCTTGATGAAGTTTATAGATCAGGTAATCCAAACTATCGATCATGCGTTCATCATCATGCAACTGTTGAAGCAACGTCTTTCTGTGCTTCCTGAGCAAACGAATCGCATGGCCTGGCATATAGATTTTGTCAGGATCCAGAACACGCAAGACCTCTTCAATGAGGCGCTGGTCGCAGCCCGCATCCTGAAGGTTCTGAAGCAGCACCGCATATTCATCATGTATATTTGCCACGAACACGCCTCCCTTCTACGTGCTTAATTATAGGTCCTTGCAATGAAATGCGCTAATTGTTAAAATGAATATCGTGATATGCGTCACATTCATTTCATTTCGAAAGGATTTTTTGCTAATGGAATTGCGTACTCTGCGATATTTTCTTGAGATCGCACGCGAAGAAAACATGACAAAAGCCGCAGAACGATTGCATGTCAGCCAATCTGCTCTTTCGCGACAAGTCAAAAGTTTGGAATCGGAGCTTGGAAAGCGTCTCTTTATCCGCCACAGCTTTCGCATTGAACTGACCCCCGAAGGGCATCTTTTAAGAACACGCGCCGAAGATATTTTGAAAATGGTCGATAAAACTACCGAAGAATTCCGTTCCCTCGATGATGACCTGCGCGGAGACATCTTTATCGGTTGTGCTGAAAGCGAAGCAACTAAACGTCTCGCCGATATCCTTGTCTCTCTGCATCGCAGCCATCCTGGCATTTGCTATCACCTGAAAAGCGGCAATACAGCTGATCTTGCCGGCGATCTCGATAAAGGGTTACTGGATTTTGCAGTGATCGCCAATCCAGTGGATCTCTCTAAATACAATTTTATCAATATCCCCACCCGTGACCGTTGGGGCGCCATCATGCCGAAAGATCACCCGCTAGCCGCTAAATCCGCCGTAACAGTTGATGATGTCATTGACGACCCCCTCATCCTCTCCATCCAGGGACTTGCTGACGACTATCCGAAACTCTTCGGCGACCAGCAGGAACGTCTTAATATCGTCGCTACGTTCAACCTGCCTTATAACGGCGGTGTTCTTGTTCGTGCAGGACTGGGTATCATGCTCTCTTTCGACGGACTCATCGACACCAGTGAAGCAAGCAGCCTTACATTCCGGCCACTTTCGCCGCCTCTTGAGAGCGAAGGTAATATCATCTGGAAGAAATACCAGGCTTTTACTCCTGCCGCCCAGGCCCTGCTTGACCTTATGAAGATTAGTTTTACATAAATTGATGCTGATGATTAAACTCTCTTTCTGACTATGAAAAAACCCGTTTTTGTGAACTGTCCCCAAAAAGTTGGACAC
>CAUDRX010000084.1 GCA_958451915.1 uncultured Peptococcaceae bacterium | reverse complement strand
GGTCTGACGAACAAACTCTTGTTTCTTTAGCGGGTCTGCTAGAGAACAACGAGTTGTTAAAGACATACATTGAATCCCAATTCTACTCCTACTATGATTTGCTTTCCGATACTTACGACGTGTACGGCCAAAGAACGGAGAATTTTGATGGCACCACGACCCTTGATGAAGAGATCAAAGATGGCGCAACTGTTAAGGCAACCTATACCGGAACAATTTCCGCTGATGGCAATAGTCTTACTGAAACGACCACCATAAAGGGTATCGGCCCTAATGGTGGCGACGTAACGAAAACGCGCTCGTGGACTATCGACGAAGAAACTGGTGAAATCTCGGGGGTGATCACGAATGATTAAACAAGGCGATTCTTACAATATTAAGATCGAAGTCAAGAATGGTGGTCTACCGCTCAATATGGAGTCGGTCGATCTTGTCGAAATCTTTCTAGGCGGCCTTATCAAGACCTATCCCGAAGATGTCCAATACGATGAAGAATCCGGCCAGTTCCTCTTCCCTCTCGAGCAAACTGAATCCCACATGTTCAAACCGGGCAAGACCGTCACCCTCGATATTCGCGTGAAATTCAAAAGCGGCGATGTAGTTGGCATTGAGCCGCAACGCATTGACGTGATCAAGTCAATGTCGAAGGATGTGTTGTAAATGAGTAACTGTCCGAAAACTTTAACCGCAAAATTAATTACATACGAGCCGCTTGAAGTCAATCTTCAAACCGGTGCTAACAGCGTCGCTTCGAATTACGAAGGGGCGTATTTTTATGTCCCAAATGAGGAGCAGCAAATCATCCCAACCGAAAATGCCGTGCTGACAAAGAATATCGTAATCGACAAAATCCCATCCAGCTACGGAAAAATTTATTACAACGGATTTTATATCCACGTTTCTTAAAAGGAGTGAACCAATAATTGGCTAAAAAAGTAATTATTAACGGTGTTGAATACCAAGACGTTCCTTACGTGACCATTCCGCTCGCGGAGGGTGAAGGCGATGCGAAGTTTGTGGATACCGATGGCGCGACTGCCGCTGCCGCCGATCTTCGCGAAGGCAAAACAGCATGGGTGAACGGCAACCAAGTAACCGGTACGGCAGCAAGCAAAACAGCTGATTCTGTCACCGTATTGGGTAAGACCGTAACCGTTCCTGCTGGTATCTACGATGAAGAAGTCCAGAAATCCGTAGCAGACGGCTCCGCTACCCCATCCGCAGAAGTTATTGGCGACGAGCTGGGCGACGCTGAATCCGCTTACCCAGTAACGATCACGCCAAAAGCAACCGTCAACACCGAAGGTTACATCACCAACATTGAAGATGGCGCAACCGTTACCAAGTATATTCAGGTCGAAGAAAAGACCGTCAACCCTTCCATGGAAGCCCAGGTCGCAACGCCAACCGAAGGCAAGCTCCTGAGTAAAGTAACCGTCAACCCACCTGTTCTCGAAGGTACTGCAACCGCATCCGACGTTATGCAGGGCAAGACTTTCTACAATACGAGCATGGAACTCCAAACTGGTACCGCAACCGTTCCTGTTGTCGGCCAAGACCCAATTACTAAAGCACTCGAAATCGCGTAAAGGAGGTGACGGCGTTGGCACAAACAGTCACGATCAATAAGGTGTCCTATCCTGATGTGCCGTATGTTTTGCTCAATAAGACCGACGGTGCTGGGCAGGCAAAGTACGTCGATTCCAGTGACGCCACCGCCACCTCTTCTGACCTTCGTATTGGAAAATCGGCATACATCAATGGGGAAAAAGTAGAAGGCGCGATCCCAGAAACCGACTCCCTCACTTACGACACCGGCATTCAAATGGCTCGATCCAATTTCGACGTTGCGATCACGACCACACAAACAGAATCCACGCTGGTCAACGGTGGTGCAACGGTTAAGCTGGAAGTTCCTCTTGAAGATTTTGGGGAAGCCAACGGCGCAGATGTTGTCTCCGGTGTGACGTTTACCGGGCACGGCGGCTACAAGATCACCGGCTCCCTTCCGCTGCTTGATCTCAACAAGACAGATGTACCACGAAGCTACGAGACCACAGACGACGGCTTCAATATTGTCTATCGCTTCGCGGATCGCGGCTACACCACAGGCATCCAAGATTTAACTCTGCACCTGACAAATGAGCAGTTACAAGAAGCGCTCGGTCTTTATGCAGCTCTCCTCTCTCCTTCTATCACCGTATTGGGAATCACGGGAACGTTTACCAGCGACGCAACGGCCACCGCGAACGACATTCTTGCTGGTGAAACCGCCTACGTGAATGGTCAAAAACTCACCGGCACCTACCAGCCGCTCGACACGAGTGATGCAACCGCAACAGCAGCCGATATTCTCGAAGGCAAAACTGCATATATTAACGGACAAAAAGTCGTTGGCACAATGAAGATCGCAACGACAGAAGAAATCACAGATGCATTCAACACAGTTTTCGGGGCGTAGTCGATTCCGAAAAATGAACGAACCGAAGAAGGCAATACGAAATAAGGAGGATTGTTGAATGGCAAAAACATATTACAACCTCATCAAAGCAGGCCGCAGAACCATTGAAGACGTGCCAGATGTAGGCACCCTTCGCGCAGACGTTCAGGCTTTGCTTGACGCAGACGAAGCGCAGGAAGGCTGATCGTCGTGATCAAAGCGTTTATTGAATGGCTCCAAGAAGCCTTGTTGATACTCATTTCATCTCGAAAGGATGTGAAGCGCATGGTAGCAGTTTATGTAGCACTTATCGTAGCAGGCCGTCGTACCGCAGATGACGTCCCAGCTAAGTTGCAGGCTGCTGTCCTCGAAGACCTCGCAGCTCTGGGTCTCGATGGCAATGGCGATGTAGCAGCAGAATAAGGTGAATAGGCGGGCGGCTTTTAGCCGCCCGTTCTTTTTTTGGTAAAGGTAAAGGAAACGGATTCTGCGATTCGGAGGTGCGATTTGATTATTGGTACTAAACCTTTAGGAAGCTATCTTGACGTTGCGCACGAAACCGCGAATCTCGGCTCCCTAATCATATTTTTTTCTTTCGTATTGGTCATCGGTCTCGGCCTTATGGTTCACCAGATGAAATCCAATACGGCAATGTTAAACCGTCTCATCAATAACCTGACGGAAAATAATGCCGCAATGTTGCCCCAGCTCGCAAAGCTCAACAAATCCTATGAACGATCCGCAGAGATTCTTCGGCAGTTCAGCTTTAATCTCGAACAAAGCGAAGAAAACGTTTTTGTCCTTCAACAGAAAGTCAATACGCTTCGCGAGGAATTGTTTCAACTCGAAAAGATCATCAGCGAGAACAAGCAACTGAGCGAGGAATTTATGCGCGACAGCAATCAGCGGTTCAAAGAAATTGATAAAAACATCGTCAACATACTTAACACGATCTCTCAAGGAAAGGATGATGTGGATGTTTAATCTCAATATTTTAGAACGACTTAAAAACAAAACTTTCCTCGTAACGTTTGCGGCCACCCTTATCGCATTCATCTATCAGGTGTGCTCCCTCTTTGAAGTTGTACCCCCAATCTCTCAGGATGAAACCGTTAACCTCGTGGGGCTAATCATCACGATCCTCGCCAACTTGGGCATTGTGATCGACCCAACGACCAGCGGTGTATCTGACAGCGAGCTTGTTATGAATCGCGGCAAAAAGAAAGGTGATGCGTAAATGGCCTACGAATTTTTAACACAGTATAACGCAGTCTCCTACATGCCCGGCAGACAGGGTTGTGGCGTCGACAAGATCATCGTTCACCACTGGGGCGAAGATGGTCAGACTTTCAAAGGCGTGCTCTCTTGGTTCCAGAACCCAGCTTGCAGTACGTCCGCACATGCAGTCCTCGAAGCAGGCCGCGTTGCGTGCATTGTCAACTACTACGACACCGCTTATCATGCCGGTAACTGGAACGCCAACCTCACGTCCATCGGTATTGAATGCCGACCTGAAATGAGCGACGGCGATCTCGAAACACTTTGTGAATACATCGCTGATCTCTGGGTCACCTACGGCGTTCTTCCAATCTACGGCCATAAAGACTTTTCCAGCACCGCTTGTCCGGGCCGCTACTACGCAAAACTGGATTGGATTTATAACCACGCTCTCGAGATTTATAACGGCAATACGGAGAATGGAAACCCAGAGAATAATGAAGGAGACGATGACGATATGAAATGGACAGAATTTGAAGCAAGCGAAGAATACGCACTTTTGAAGCAGCTGGTCGCAAACAAGAACGCATCGAAAGCAAGCGACTGGGCAAAAGAAGACTTGCAGAAAGCAGTTGACGCTGGCATCACCACCGGCGAAAGACCACAGGACGTGCTTACCCGCGAGGAAGGCGCGATCATGGCACTGCGTGCAAAAAAGTAAGCAACGGTATTGGCGATCTCGTCGATGCCGCGATGCAAGATTATAAAAGTGTCGAAGATAAATTGAAAGACGTGACATAAACGGACGGGCCGCTGCACAACGCAGCGGCCCGCTTTTTGTTTTATCTGATGTAATTTTTGAATGACTGAACCATCTCTTCCGTGACCGAAACAAAACCCCGTTGAACAGGTGGCCTAGATGTCACAATGAAGTCGCCGTGAAGCTCCGCGATCTTTTCACCTGAAAACTCGTAAACGGTTCGATTGAGCGGCAGATTGTCGTCTTTGCGATATCTATTCAAGACGATATAGAAGTGATGGCTCCACGGCTTGATGATCTCTATATCTCCGCCCACCAGCTCCTCCATTTCTTCCCTCGTATTGTCGATCGAAACAAGCAATGGCTCTTCCCCAATACGAAAAAGACAGACGGTGACTGGCGTTTCTATCTTGTCGAATGACTCAAGGATTTCTTGAACGGATTCTACGTGTTTACCTTTCTTTGCATTATTGGCGCAAACTGGACAGCCATATCCTTTAAGTGTCCTGTTTTTGATGATCGCACTCCATACATGGCCCTCAGAACAACGCCACCAAGCCTTCTTATTACTGCCCGGCATCACCATATCTGGCGTAAGATCACCATTTAAAGTTGGGTGCCATTGCTTGGCGAGTTCCGGATATTTTGTCGCCAGATCATTGAAACCTGGTAATACCTTCGTGCTAGCGCAATATGGACACCCAGAATTATTTGTTGTTCTGCTATTAGGGGAAGCCTGATAAGCATGTCCCTTGGGGCAAATCCACCAAACCTTTTTGGCAATACCAGGAAGAACATCAGTTGGTTTTAAATCGCCATTAAGACTAGGGTGCCATTCTGACACTATGTCAGGATACAGAGTAGCAAGATCATTAAATCCTGTGAGCAATTTCTTGTTGGCGCAGTAAGGACATCCACTCTTCCTTCTCGTCCTATTATGTATCGTGGTTTGCCATTCGTGACCTTTGTGACACTTCCACCATACTTTTTTGTTCGAACTAAAAGAGACCGTTTCTGGCGTCAGCGGCGCATTCTTTTCGTGATCCCATTCGTCTAGTAGGCTTGTCACATCGTTTTGTTCGCAGTAGTCTTTCAGCATTACCATGGCCATTCAAACCCTTCGCCGTCTAAGATAACAGCGTCGTCATCGATCTCGGCATAAAGCGGCAATTTGGCGTCTAACGTTTTATTGACAAGCTGCGTGTCCAGAGAGAACCGATCGCCATGTCGTTTGAAGAGACGGCCTTCTACGGCAATACGAGGAACAGAAAATCCAATGATGACTTTAAGACCGCCGTTTGGTTCATTTGCCGCTTCGAGAACCTGCCCGTCATCAATCGCCAGCACAAGAGCCGTCGCTGAATATAGCCCTCGTTTTGCTTCGCTGAGATCACTCCATTTAAGTCCAGTCATGGTTTACATCCCCCTTCACTTTCTTCTTCGTATTGTTTCATGATGGCTTCCCACTGAGTGGGGTCTTCCTGAAAGCGTTTTAAATAATGTGCTGCCAATTCATCGCCATAGTCTTCCGCTTTAGTTTCGAGCGCATAGTACGCCATTGCCTGCGGATATTTCCATACCAAAGGGATTGGATTAGGAGCGTCGCCATCAGGATTTTCTTTTGCGGCCCATTCCATTTGCGCATCCAAGGTTTCTTTGATCTCTGTGAGTCCTTCTATTTGACTATAATCAAATTCTTTCTCAGATGCGTCTGGCGTAAGGTAGTAGTCATAAATCTCATTGCGCGGGATATTGAGTAATCGCAACGACGTTTCGATTTCTGGTAACGTAAAATTAGCTTTGTTATTCAGTTTCAAGGAGAGCGTTGCTTTAGTTGTTCCAAACGCTTCTGCATATTTAGCAAAAGAACCGTATTTTTCACGGATGCGATTTCTAAGTTTAGTGTGATCATACTTGATTTCCATAGTCTTCACCTCACTTATATTGTAGCAGAAGCGTTTCGATTTTTCAATACAGCGTTTTGATTTTTAATAATGCACAGAATAGTTGGTTTTACAATGGTTTCGTGCAAAAACAAAAAAGCCGCCCGAAGGCGGCAATATTGTAATGATTATATCTTTACCTCTTTACTCGACTCTTTCAGCTTTAGTAATTTCTATTCTATATGAATCTGTCGATTCTTCAAGATCACATGTTATGTCGTAATTAACAGATTCACCAGGAGCCAGTTCATCGCCAGCTTTTACAATTTTAGCTTGTTCGCTTCCTACTTCATACCCATCTTCGTCAGACGAAATAACTTCGACAACGATGTCCGTATATGTTTCTTTGCCGTTGTTAACGATTGATCCTTTTGGATTAAAAGTACCCGCATCGCTGTCTGCGCTGGCACTCTCGTATTTGATCTCTAAAACCCGTCCATATATTTCTGTGCCATCGGGATATTCTGTTTCTTCACCAGTAAAGCGCTCTGACCCTGCTTTATAAACAGAGCCGCTTTCAGTATCTTCGATATCCCCGTTCCTCAACACTTTATAGGTTGTTAAATGATTGTCTTCAATAAATTTAGAATCATAGTACACATCGAAGGTTCCTTCTTCTGGGTGCATTTCAATCTCCAAATTATATGGCAGGCTTTCTGGATTATCATCCGACATTTTAATCAATCGATATCTAATCCCATCGATTTCAAATTGGGTTACGCCCAAAGATTCTTCCGTATAAACACCCTGCAAAGATTCGCGCATTTCATGAGCAGAATCAAATGTTTTCGCGCCGCCAGAAGGCCAAAATACGCATAACAAAATACACACGATGGCCGCGCCTATGATTCCCCCAATGACTTTTGGAAGGTCTTTAGAAGGTTTATCGCGCTTAGTTGATTGATGTTTGGAAACACTGTTTTCATTTTCCGGTTTTCCGGTTTTAGATTCCGGTTTTACCGGTTTTGGCTGCTCTGCTGTTTCAGGTTCCTCATTCTTCGGTTCCTCGATCTTTAACTCACTGCTAATAACTTCTTCCTTCGTATTGTTTAAAGGATATCCGCAATGAGGGCATTCGTCTGCCATGTTGCTGATCTGCTTGCCGCACTCTGGACATTTAATAAGTGCCATTTAGATCACCCCTTAAAGACTGAGGAAGATGTAATCGAGCAATCCTTGCAAGAAATAAAACGCAAGATTGCCCAATACGATGGCACCAACAATACCGCCGAAAGTTGGCGTCCATGCTTTCTTGTTAGTACCGAGCGCTTCATCCATCGTCATCTGAGAATAATCATAAACAGGTTTCGCGGTTCCCATTTTATCAACTGGCATACCGCAGCTAGGACATTTTGCGGCTTTATCGCTCACTGTGTTGCCGCATTCAGGACATTGAATTAAAGCCATAGTGTCTCTCCATTCTTTACGATAAGCACTAAAATAAGCGCAATAATAAGCAATACTGGCAAGAAACCAATTGTTGTTTTACCTTTCATAATACGCCCCCTATACCGTGAATTATATCATAGAAAGGACGATGTTGAAATGTTTAAATTTTTAGGCTACATGAAATCTTCGCGCAGTCTCCATGAACGCACGATCCACAAGTTCGAAAAGCTGGCAACCGCTACGTTACAGGAAAATCCACCACGTATGAAGGTCGAACGCTACATGGTAACGATCGATCCGAATTATGTTTATTACAATGAAAGGTTCTGTTTGGTCGCGTATTATTATGAGAACCTACAAAAATGCCGCATGATCTTTTATAACAATACGGGGGAAAAAGAGATTGAGATGTTTATGAAGGACGAGGCGTTTATTTCCTCGAAGGTTTCGGTTTCATCGTAATACGAGTCTTTTCTTTTTCTTTCTTATAGTAGTTCAGCGGATTGAAATCGTCATTATTCACCAGCAGGTCTTTGTCAAAAAGATTCACGTACTGTTGCGTTGTGTTCAAGCTGGCGTGCCCAAGCTGCTTTTGTAAACGTGCCACATTCATATTGCACTTCATGATCGCGGTCTTTGAGAATGTGTGGCGCAACGAATGAACCGAAGTCGTCTCTACACCGCGTCTCTTGTTGTATTTCGCTATGGCAGAGGTAATAGAATGCTTTTCCATTGGGTCGCCTGTTTCACCGCAAAATAGAGCATCTGAGGGCTTTCCACCGCGTATGCCCATGTACTCAACGAGAATTGATTTCAATGAGGAAGGAATAGGCAGGAGCTGTGCTTTATGTGTTTTCGTGCGGTTAATCTCAATCGTGTTGTCGTCGAAGTTGATGTCTTTAATTTTAATATCTGCCAGCGTGCCACGCCTGCATCCGGTCGCTAAAAAGAAATTGATCATTACCCAGTCTCGATAAGTTGGGAAATTACAGGTGCGCAAATCTGGCTTCTGTAAAATGATTGCGATCTCGTCGTCGGAATACGTCTTGTTGACGCATTCTTGTTCAATGAGAAGAGTGAACTCAAGTTGTGGTGTGTATCCTTTATTATGCGCCCAGTTGAAGAAAGCGCGATACACGCGAAGATAACTGTTGATGGAGACAGGTTTTGCTTTTAATTTTTTATCGGCAATAAAATCTTCGATGTAGCTGTAGTCCATCTCTGCTGCCATGAGTCCGTCAGGGATGTATTTAAGAAGCTGCTTGAAATGATCTTCTTTTCCTTTAATGGTGTCGTCAGAGTAGCCTTCTAGTTTCTTTTCGGTGATGTACATATCCCACACTTCGATAAGCGACAGGTTCTTCTTGGCGATTTTAATGCGCATAAAAAGACCACCTTCCTAGAGATTTTGCATCTTCTAAGAAGGTGGCTTGGGTTTTGGAGAAAAAGCTGTGCGGCGCTTTTTCTCGTGGATAGTGGAGATAAAGAGATTCGAACTCTTGACCCCCTGCTTGCAAGGCAGGTGCTCTCC
>CAUDRX010000083.1 GCA_958451915.1 uncultured Peptococcaceae bacterium | reverse complement strand
TGAACTGCACCCCATTTGTTAGACAGTATGATATACTTTCTGACAGATGGGGTGATTTATTATGCCAAACAAACATTACACACCGGAATTCAAGCGAACGGTAGTAGAAACATTGCGAAAGGAACATCTGAGTATACGCGAAGTGATGAGAAGGTTTGAAATCAGCGATCACGGCATCATTGAACGCTGGGAACGAATCTATCTTGAAGAAGGGCCGGAAGGCCTTGCTGTAGAACGACGTGGTCGAAAAAGTTCGGGAAGGCCGAAGAAACTGACAGGCAAAGCGGAGGAAGACCTTATTGCAGAGAACCAGCGGCTGCGAGCAGAGATAGATTACTTAAAAAACTTGCAAGCCTTGGTTTTGGAAGAAGAGCGACGCCAGCACAGAAAACGCAGGTAGTCCAAAACTTAAGGCCAAAATATCCTTTATCCATCCTGCTTGAAATCGCTCAACTGCCTCGTGCCACTTTCTATTATCATCTAAAACGGATGCAACGGGCAGATAAATATGCAGAAGCTAAAAAAGAGATTGTTTCTATCTACCACGAAAATAAAGGAAGGTATGGATACCGCCGCATTACCATAGCATTACACAATAAAGGGATCCATCTGAACCACAAGACAGTACAGCGGCTTATGAAGGAACTGGGACTGGTTTGCCGTGTCAAAATCAAGAAATATCGCTCTTACAAGGGTGAAGTAGGAAAAACTACCCCTAATCTGCTGAACCGAAACTTCTATGCAGAAAAGCCAAACCAGAAATGGGTGACAGACGTAACCGAGTTCAGTTTGTTTGGGCAAAAAATATATCTCTCGCCTATTTAAGATTTGCACAACGGTTATCTGGTCAGCTATACCATCTCTGAGCGGCCGGTATTGAGCATGGTAATTTCCATGCTGGAGAAGGCATTTGAAACTATACCAGATGGAACCGGATTGATCCTCCATTCTGATCAGGGTTGGCAGTATCAGCACAGGCAATACCGGCGCATGCTCCGGGAAAAAGGCATTGAGCAGAGTATGAGCCGTAAAGGCAACTGCCTGGACAATGCTGTGATGGAGAATTTCTTCGGCTTACTCAAAAGTGAGTTGTTGTATCTGCAGGAATTTAATTCGCAGGAACATTTCAAACAGGAACTGGTAGATTATCTGGATTACTACAATAATCGCAGAATCAAAGCAAAGTTAAAGGGCCTGCCGCCTGCCATTCACAGACAACAAGCCCTTTCGGTTGCTTGAACAATTTTTTCACAAAAATACTGTCTAACTTTTTGGGGTCACTTCACCTATGAGAGCGGGACTTTCACCGATGTGAACGGTGATGAATGGTATGCCGGTGCGATCCAGGATGCTGTCGATCATGGCATCCTTGGCGGCTATGAAGATGGCAGCGTACGTCCGAACAACAGCATCACCCGTGCCGAAGCCTGTGCCATTGTCAACCGCACGCTCGGTCGTGTGCCGGATGCGGATCACCTTCTGTCTGTGAAAGAAATGAAGACCTGGCCGGACAATCCGGAAGATGCCTGGTACTATGCCGACATCCAGGAAGCGACCAACAGCCATGACTACGAGTGGATCACTGAAGATGGCGAAACGGTCGAACAATGGACCGGTCTTTTATGAACAGGAGAAGATCTCAGCCTGATGGCTGAGGTCTTTTTTCATGCCACAGGCACAAGGCTGGTGCTGAATGAGCGATCCCTCCTGCAGCCCCCTTGCGCTGCCCGGCAAAAGGGGCTATCATGGGGTCATGAACGAAAGGAGCGTGGTAACGATGCGTGAAGAAGAGAAGATCTTTCAGGGAAAGCTGTTCAACAACCAGTGCCCGGAACTGAAGCAGATCAAGGCGCGGACCCACGAGGCGAACCGGCGGGTGAACCAGCTGCCGGAATGGGATCCGGAGCGAGAGGAGATCCTGCGGGGGATGTTCGGGGCGATCGGCAGGACATTCCACTTTGTGGGGCCGGTGTACATCAACTATGGCACGCACACGTTCATCGGTGAGAACTTTTTTGCAAACTTCAATTTTACGGTGATGGACGATGCGCGGGTCTTCATCGGCGACAACGTGGCGATCGGGCCGAATGTGTCACTTTTGGCGACGAACCATCCGCTGATCGCGCAGGAACGCATGGGGCTGGATGCAGCGGGCAACACGACGCTGGCAGAATATGCCCGCGATATCCACATCGGTGACAATGTCTGGCTGGCCGCGAACGTTTGCGTGACAGATGGCGTGACGATCGGCGACGGTGCTGTGATCGGCGCCGGCAGCGTGGTCACCCGTGACATCCCGGCGGGTTGTCTGGCGGTAGGTGTGCCCTGCCGGCCGCTCAGGCCGATCACTGAGGCAGACAGCTGCCGCGATCGCCTGCTCGCGGAAGACGCAGACTTCTTCAAGCATAATTTTGCTGGCAGCGGCAAGTGAGGCGTTTTCACAGATCCTTGGCGGAAATTTAACGAAAAATTCCATAAGATCGTGAAATAGCGTTGATTCGGCTATTTCGATGTGGTATAGTAAATGCAAGGAATCATCCTGCTATGTTTGTAAGTGTATGTGACTCGTTTTGTTCCAACACATTTTTAAACGGGAGCTGACTCTTCACTCGCTGCATTGCAGCTCTTAGCCCGCGTTCCGACGTCGGCACTATCATTGCTACAGAATGCGCGTGAGAAGCACCCACCTGCTTTGGCAGGTTCAAAACCTCACTCCTTACGGCGGTGCGGGACTTGATAAACCATCAGAGCGGCAGACTTATGTCTGCCGCTTTTTTGTACGCGTTTGAGCGGTGGACAGATGTTGACAAGCGATGGCTTTACAGGTATCATAGTCGTAGTTTAATACTTTAATATTAGAAAGAGGCCAGCGATGTACAAACCTAATATTGAAAACGAAATGATCGATGGTTTTTTTGAAGCGCTCGCGCTGGTGCACACGCGTGAAGAGTATTATCGCTTCTTCGAGGATATCTGCACGGTGGGTGAGCTCAATGCCATCGCCCAGCGCCTGGAAGTGGCGAAGATGCTCGATGCGGAACAGACTTACACCCATATCGCTGAAGTGACCGGCGCCAGTACGGCGACGATCAGCCGCGTCAAGAAATGCCTGAACTATGGATCAGACGGATACAAGCTCGTCTTGGAGCGATTAAAAGAAAAAGAAAAGGATGAACAATAAGCATGAGATATATCAGTACAAGAGATAACGCAGACAGTGTCCAGGCCGCAGAAGCCATCGTTCGCGGTATGGTGCCGCAGGGCGGGCTCTATGTGCCGGAGACGATCCCGGTGGTCGATACACAGACCCTGCACACCTGGCAGGACCTGAGCTATCAGGATCTGGCGAAAGCCATTCTGGCGCTCTATCTGGAAGATTTTTCAGCAGAAGAGATCAGCGGGATGGTGGAAGCGGCTTACGATGCCGCCAGCTTTGACGATGCTGAGGTGGCACCGGTGGTGAAGATCCACGACCGCCTCTATGCGCTGGAGCTCTGGCACGGGCCAACGGCAGCTTTCAAGGACATGGCGCTGCAGCTTTTGCCACATCTCCTGGTGCATTCGATGCGCAAGACCGGTGTTGACAAAGAAGTCGTGATCCTCGTGGCGACTTCCGGTGATACTGGCAAAGCGGCCCTGGAAGGTTTCAAGGATGTGGACGGCACGTCCATCATCTGTTTCTATCCGGACGGCGGTGTCAGCGAAGTCCAGGAGCTGCAGATGCTCACCACCGGCGGCACCAATACCTACACCTTCGCCGTCAAGGGCAATTTTGACGATTGTCAGCGCGCGGTCAAGGAAGCTTTTGCCAACAAGGCGCTGCTCGCTGACATTGATGCACTGGGCTGTCAGTTCTCCTCGGCCAACTCCATCAATTGGGGCCGGCTGCTGCCGCAGATCGTCTACTATTTCGCTGCTTACATGCAGCTCGTGCGCAAGGGCGGGATCGCGTTCGGTGATACGATCGACTTTACCGTACCGACTGGCAATTTCGGCAACATCCTTGCCGGCTGGTTCGCGCGGGAGATGGGGTTGCCGGTGGGCAGGCTCGTCTGTGCTTCCAATGCCAACGATGTCCTCGACGATTTCATCCGCAGCGGCGTTTATGATGCCAACCGTCCGTTCATGAAGACCAACAGCCCTTCCATGGATATCCTGGTTTCCTCGAATCTGGAGCGCTTCCTCTATTTCATGAGTGACCGTGATGGTGCCGCTGTTGCCGCAGATATGCAGGCGCTCAGTGAGAACGGCCGCTACAGCGTTTCCGATAAGGTGCGCGCGAACATGGACGCTGTCCTTTCCAGCGGCTCTGTGGATGAAGCCGGCACCCTCGCCATCATCGGCGATATTTATGCCAGAGACGGTTATCTTCTCGACACCCACACCGCTGTGGCGGTCGGTGTCGCCGAAGCGAACGATGATGGTCGTGTGATGGTCGTCGATTCCACGGCAAACCCTTACAAGTTTGTCGGTGCTGTCTGGGAAGCGGTGAACGGCGAAGCCAGCAGTGCGAGCGACCTCGATCTTCTCACGACCCTTTCCGAAAAGACCGGCGTGACGGTGCATCGTGCGCTTGCCGATCTGACTGCCAAGGCAAAGCGCGAACGCCGCGTCATCACCGCTGCCGGGATCAATGACGCAGTGCTGGGCGTGATCAAGAGCCGCCGCTGAGTGGCCCGTGTGCGATCATACAGTGTGCTTCTCCTGCAGGGCGTGAAGTGACAGACTGCCATGAGAAATGGATCGTTTCTCATGGCAGTTTTTGTTCTCTCTGGCGTGAGTGAACGCGCGCCGATCACATTCTCTCAGCGAAGCAGTTTGCATACGCGGCGTTTTCGGCTATAATGAACGCATGGAAAAAGAACATTTTGAACATGCGGTGACCGCGCGCTTTATCCGCCGCGTGAACCGCTTTATCGCAGAGATCCTTTTAGAAAATGGCGAGACGGTGCAGGCCCATGTGGCCAACACCGGTCGTATGCCGGAACTTTTGCTTGCAGGGGTGCCCTGTCTCATCCGCCCGGCGGTCAATCCGGCGCGCAAGACAGCCTGGGACCTTCTGGCGGTGTCCTATGAAGGGCATTGGGTCTGTCTCGTTGCTGCCTGGGCCAATGATTTCATGGCTGAGTGGCTGGCGGCGGGAAAGATCGCTGGGTTTGAACACTGCACCAGCATCGTGCGCGAAAAAAAGATCGGCCGGAGCCGCTTTGATCTGGCCTTCACGCAGGATGATCAGCGCTGGCTCGTGGAGGTCAAGTCGGTGAACTATGTGCTTGCTGGCCGCGCGCTCTTTCCCGATGCGCCGACTGAACGCGGCCGCCGTCACGTGGAGACACTTCTGGCCTTGCGCCGGGAAGGCTGGCAGACGGGTGTTTTCTTCGTGACAATGGGACAGCCGGTCATCGACGTGGGTTTTAATGCGGCAAACGATCCTGCCTTTGCGGAGACGATGCAGTCTGCCATCGATGAAGGCATGATGGTGCGCGCTTTTGCGGCGGAGATCGTTCCGCCAGCTGTACATTTCAAGGGCGAACGGCCGCTGAGATAAAGGAGGAGTATGATGGAGATCTATGCCCTGGTCGGGCCGAGTGGCACCGGTAAGAGCCACCATGCCACGGAGCTCGCAGATGAATTACAGATCAGCTTTATCATCGATGATGGGCTGCTCATCCATAATGGCAAAAAGCTTGCCGGCATTTCAGCCAAGAGTGAGCCGACGATGGTCGCCGCTGTCAAGCGCGCCATTTTTCTCGATCAGGCCCATGCAGAGAGTGTGCGTCGGGCGCTGGCCCGCTACCGTGTCAAACGGCTGCTCATCCTGGGTACTTCTGAGCACATGATCGACCGCATTGTCGGCGCGCTCAATCTGCCGCCGGTGAAGCAGGTGATCTTTATCCAGGATGTGGCCACAGAGGAAGAGATCGCTACCGCCAAAGAGATGAGAAAAGAAGGCAAGCATGTCATCCCGCTGCCAGCGATCGAGGTGCGCAAGGATTTGCCGACGGCCTGGATCGCACCGGTCATCGGCTTCTTTAAACGCCGCAGCGGCGACAAGGAAGACCGCGTCAACGAAAAATCCATCGTGCGGCCTGCCTTTTCCCAGCTCGGCAAAGTCGTCATCTCGGAGCACGTCTTTACCGGCGTGGTGCGGCATATCGCCATGGAAACAGCCCTTTTCGGACCCAATCCACGCATCACCGTGCGTACGACTGAGCTCGGTGCCATCATCCAGATGGAGAGCCGCGTGCGCTATGGCACCGCCATTCAAAAGAGCGTCCTGGCCTTTCAGGAGAAGGTCATGGAAGAGGTGGAAGCCATCACCGGCGTGCCGGTGCGTCAGGTGAACGTGCGTGTGTCGGGCGTGATCCAATAGAAAGTCGGAGTGAAGTATGGATACAAAGTTTTTGAACTGGTTTTTGCAGGCTGGCTCGGTGTCGCTGCCAAAGCGTTTTCTCGCGCTTATGGCGCCGCTGGAGCTGAGCTTTGAAGAGCTGGGCGAGATCGTCTATCTCTTTTCTCTGGAGGGGCGCGGCGTGCCATCCGGCGACGTCTATGCCCGCACTGCTGCCGCTGACCTTGTCAAGAAGCGCCTCATCACCTACAACGTCGACACAGGGGAACTCTCCTTTGCACCGCTCTTTGACCGCATGCTCGGCCAGACCACTGCGGCTGAAGCAGCCGATGCCCAGGGCAATGCTGCCAGGGAAGCCGACTACGATACCCTGACCAGCGTCATCAAACGCTATGAGAAGGAAAAAGGGATTCTGCTCTCTGCCAGGGCGCGCCGCGACATCAGCGAGATCATCCTGCGCTACGGCTGGTCGAGCGACCTTTGCTATCATATCTATGATTATTACCACACGCACCAGCGTCAGCATTACAGCTTTCTGTCCTTTGCACAGATGGCGCACAATGCCGGCGTCAGTGACCTTCCTTCGCTCAGGAGTTTTGTCAAGGGCCTCGATTACGAGATCACCAAGGTGCGCGAGGTCCTGCGCCTTTTGGGCAAGCGCAACATGCCGACAGAGCCGCAGCGCGCCCTTTACGCCAAATGGACGCAGGAGTGGCATTTCAGCCATGAGCTTATCCTCATGGCCATCGATGACACCACTGGTGCGGACAACCCAAGCATGAACTATCTCGATGCCATCCTCGAGCAATGGCATCGCATGGGCATCACCCGCCGAGATCAGGTCGAGGTCTATCGCGCGCAGCAGAAGAGTGCCCGCGCACAGACCCGCACCGCTCGTCCGGCCGCTAAGAAACGGGCGCAGACCCGCTATGTGAGCAAGGAAGGCCCGCGTGATTTTTCAGATCTGGAGGAATAAACTGTGGCACAATGGGAATCCAAACGTGAACAGAAAAAACAGGAATGCGAGGCCCGTGTGCAGGCCATGCACCAGGCCCATCCCGATATCGCCGAAGTCGACGCCCGCATGAACACGCATGCCCTGGCCTGCGTGCGCAAGAGCCTGCGCGGTGAACCTGTCGGCCTCGATGAAGCCGATCGCACCTACCAGGCCCTGCGCGCCGAGCGCCAGGCCCTGCTCGACAAATACGGCATTGATGCCGCCATCTATGAGCCTCAGTGGGATTGTCCGATCTGCGAGGATCGCGGCTATGTACGTCCTGGTGTGCCTTGTGTCTGTCAGCTTGACAAGCGCCGCGAAGCCACCTATCTCGCCAGCGGCCTGCCGGAGAAATATCGCGGCAAGACCTTCGTAAATTTTCGCACTGATGTCTATACCGATCCTGCCGGCATGGAGGAAAAACTCCGCCGCATCCATCGTTTCATCGACCGTCTCGCAGAGGGGCATGCCATGGGCAACCTCGTCCTGCGCGGCTTCGTCGGTCGCGGCAAGACCCATCTTTCTGTGGCCATTGCCAATGCCTGTATCGATCGCGGGCTGAGTGTCGTCTATCGCCGCACCGATGACCTGCTCGACCTCATCCGCCTCTCCAAGTTCGAGCGCGGACAGGACAGCGAAGAGACCATCCGTACCTTCGACCTCCTGCAGAACTGTGACCTCCTCATCCTTGACGATTTTGGCGCCGAACCGCGCACCGAGTTTGCCATCGATGAGCTCACCCGTCTCATTGAAGAGCGCAATCTCCGCAACAAGTCCTGGGTTCTCAACACCAACCTCGAACTCAACGACATCGAGACCCTCTACGATCCCCGCCTTATGGAGCGCATCACAGAAAAAGCCACCGTCTTCCGCCTGGAAGCGCCTGAAAGCCTGCGCCGCGGCGAAGCGCGGCAACACCTCGATGTGGAACTGATATGAGCGCCTGGTGCTTGAGAAAGGAAAACAGCAATGGAATACACAATGTATATGATCGTGGCGATCGTGGCGGTGCTGGCCTATATTGAGATCGCATCGCTGAAAAAGCAGGTACGGGCGCTTTCGGAGCAGGTGCATACGTTGGCGCAGGCGACTGGGCATGAGGACCTGTCGGCCCGGCATGTGCCGGAGGACGTGCGCGCGCAGGCACAGCAGCTGAAGGCGGACGGCAAAGCGGTGGCGGCTGTCAGGGTCGTGCGCGAAGCGACGGGTATGTCGCTGGAAGATGCGAAACGATGGATCGATGAATTGTGATGGATGAACGGCAGCGCAGCTGCCGTTTTTTTATGCCTGGCGCTGGACGGTGCGGCGCCTTCGCGTTACAATGAGAACAGAATAGTTTGACAACAGGAGGACTGGTCATGCTGCATGAGTTTGAGGACAAGGATTATTGCTGCGCCTATCTGCCGCGCGCGCCGCGTGTCGGGCGGGATGTGCTGCTCTCGTTTCGCGATCGGGCGCTGCTCTTTGACGGGGAAACACTGCCGCGTCTTACGGATGCGATGGTCAAGGCGGGCGGCCTGCGCTACCTTTTCAGCATCTCAGAGGTGGCGTTTTTTCTCGCGGAGACACCTTTGGCGGAAACGACGAACCTGCATTACGACAGCGTGCGTATGCTGCGCCGCCTCTCGCCGCAGTGGCTTGCCTTTGGCGGCATGACAGGCCTGCATCTCGCCTGCTGGTACAGCGAGAACCGCTACTGCGGCGCCTGTGCCACACCGCTGGCGCACAAAGACGATGAGCGCGCCCTCGTCTGCCCGCATTGCGGCCGAGTCTATTATCCGAACATCGCTGTCGCTGTCATCGTCGGTATCATCGACGGCGACCGCATCATGCTCTCGCGTTACGCTTATGGTGCTTATCACAACCATGCGCTGATCGCCGGTTATGTGGAGATCGGAGAGACCCTGGAAGACGCTGTGCGCCGTGAGGTCATGGAAGAGATCGGCCTTAACATCAAAAATATCCGCTACTATACCAGTCAGCCCTGGGGCTTTTCCCATGCGCTCCTCGTTGGCTTCTTCGCCGACCTCGACGGCGCTTCCAGCGTCAGGATCGAGCCGCGAGAACTTTCCGAAGCCGTCTGGGTCGCGCGCAGCGAGATGCCCGTAAGCGATGACCGCATCAGCATGACCGCCAGGATGATGGAAGCCTTTCGCAAAGGCGAGGCTGTGTGAAGCAGGCAAATCACACTGGATCGCTCAAAGATGGAGGTTGCAATGGGCGCGCAGTCTGGTATACTGAACATGATATAAAAGGAGGTTGACGGCTATGCGGAGATGGGATAAGATTGCTGACGCACGCACGCACGCACGCACGCACGC
>CAUDRX010000082.1 GCA_958451915.1 uncultured Peptococcaceae bacterium | reverse complement strand
CCTATGAAAAAATTGATGCCCGACCATGGGATCCTGACGATGAAGATCTTGATGTTGAAGTGAAATTGTATGCCCTTGATTCATCAGAAGCGCTTATCGCAACTGAGCAGGAAGCAGAAATAGAATTCGCATTTACGGATCTTGAAACGTCATATATCAACGCTGTCAAGAATCACTACCCTCAGCTTCCTCTATCAGGGTCAAGGAACAAAACCTATATCCTTATAGAATGGGCCGGGCATGTTTTTCTTAAACTGAAGATCGGCAAGCGCCTGCAATACGCTCTTCTCCCAACTGATTTTGAATCCCTTGATGAAATCGCCCTGACAATTGAGGATCCTTCCAAAGCTGAAGCCGACAATATCAGAGCCATGCTGCCATCACCTGATGACACGATAAAATTAAAACCATATCTTGACAAACAGGAGGCGATCATAAGCCAAAAGATTCAATGGTATGACCAACTCTATTCTGAAATGAGCAAAATCAAATAAAAGGAGGAATTCACTATGAAAAAGAAAGGGTTACTCTCCGGATTACTGGTCGTCGGCCTGCTGGCCACAGCTTCACCAGCTGCAGCCGCTCCAATGGAACCGTATATCCATGGCACGCCAGTCACCATCCATGTCGATGGCGAATACCTGCCCACCGATGTGGACCCTGTCATCGATAACGGCCGCACGCTGGTCCCTCTGCGTGCCGCTGGCGAAGCCGTCGGTGCTGAAGTATCGTGGGATCAGCCTACACAGACAGCGACCGTTTCCAAAGATGGCCTGACCGTTTCCTTCCGACTCGGCAGCATCACATACTTTGTCAACGGCGAATCCCGTTTGACAGATGTGCCGCCGCAGATGAAAAACAATCGCACAATGCTCCCGATCCGTGTGCTTGCCGAAGCGATCGGCGCGAATGTCACCTGGAACCAGAAAATGCTCGATGTCGCCATCACCACCAACGGTCAGATCATCACCATCCCTCATGCCGGTCTGACAGATCCTGCAGCGCTGGATGCTGAATACTTGCTCAGAAAATACTACGTCGCACCGGATCCAAACGATCCATTTGTCGGCACATGGAAGCGTACCGTTCAGCCATCAAACCAACCACCGACCACTTATTATGAATTCATCTCGAAATTAAGCAATGACGAATATTCTTACTACCGTCTAATGGTCACCCCTGATTATGCTGTCTGCACCGTTCCTACCATCATTCTCTTTAAGGAAAGTGGCGAAACCGTTCAGAACGACACCGTTTTCCGTCGTTCAAATAATATGACCACAACCTACTTCAGAGGACCAGCCATGGGCTTCACATCTGCAGGTTACATTGATTACTCCCTTGGTCAGAATGACACACTGATCGCCACCAGCATCACAAGCACCTTATTCGGACAGACAGAGACCAGTTATATTTACGAAGTTTATTCCAGAGTTGTAGAATAAAAAAAAGCCCGCCCTGCGCAGGCAGGACGGACCAATAAAGAGAATGTGTTATACAAACTCCTTCAGCAAGACAAGTATATCACATCCTCTTTGTTAAATGCACCCATTTTTCAAGGAGGAATTTTTTATGCGCTTACCAAATGGATTCGGCAGCGTCTATAAGCTGTCCGGCAATCGCCGCAAACCCTGGGCCGCCCGCGTGACCACCGGCTGGACCTTCGAAGAAGAAGAGCGAAAATCCTATCCCATCTATAAATTTGTCGGCTACTACAAAACGCGCAAAGAAGCACTGTCCGCCCTGGTCCAGTACCATGAAGACCCCTTCGACTTCCACTCCGACACCATCACCTTCGCCGAAGTCTTCGATCGCTGGTCAGACGAATACTTCGAGACAGCCACCCGCCAGAACATCAACCGCTATTCTGCCGCTTATCGTCTCTGTGAACCCATCTACGGCATGAGATACAGAGACATCAAGCTCGATCACATGCAGAAGATCGTTGACGATTCAGGCAAGAACGCCCCAACCTTGAAGAACCTCAAGTCCCTCTTCGGGATCCTCTGCGACTTCGCCATCAAACACGACATCGTCACCGCCGACAGACGCCAATACGTCAGCTACGTCGACATCACAAAGCCCGGCAACCCCAACGCCCGCAATAAACAGCGCTTCAACAACGACGAGATCACCCGCCTCTGGCAGCTGGCCACCGCTGGCAATGAAGATGCAGAGATCGCACTGATCCTCATCTATACCGGCCTGCGCATCAATGAACTGCTAGGCCTGACCAAAGAACACATCCACCTCGATGAACACTGGTTCCACGTCGGCAATTCAAAAACACCCGCCGGCGTGCGAGACGTCCCCATCGCCGACAGGATCCTGCCCATCGTCCAGAAATGGTATGACCGTGAAAGCGCCTATCTTCTCAGTAAAGCCGACGGCAAACGCATCGTATACAGAACCTTCATCGACTACCAATGGGAACCGCTGATGGCTTCTCTCGGCCCCACAGCGCACAAACCACACGACACCAGAAGGACCTGCGTCAGCCTGCTCACCGAAGCCGAAGTAGATAAACGCATCTTAGACCAGATCATCGGCCACAAAGGCTCCAGCATCGCAGAGAAATATTACACCGACATCTCCATGCCCGTGAAGCTCGCAGCCATCAATAAGATCTGAGGTGATCCCATGGACAGAAAAGAATACATCGCAGCATATAAAAAAGCACACTACGAGCGTCTCACCCTCTCCCTGCCCGTCGGCACCAAGCAAGTCATCAAAGACCTCGCCAACGAGAAAAGCCTCTCCGCCACCGCCTACATCCTCGACCTCATCCGTAAAGATCAGGAAAGCGTCTATGATAACATGCAGCTTGCCGAACGCAGCAAAGAAAAGATCCTCGCCATCCACGGCAACACCCACGACGGCTATAACATCCATCTCAAAGATGGCCGCACCTTCCACTGCCGCACCAAACTCGACGTACGAAAACTCTTTTCGCAGACACTGGCAAAAGAAAAAGCTGTTGGACGCGGTACAGCCAAAGTTGGACGCGGTACACCTCAAAATCAAGATTAACTTTGTCACTTGTGTGTTACTAGTAGCTTGTCTTACCTACTTTTACAGCATAAGAAAAACCCCGGAAACAAGCCGTTTCCGGGGTTTGTATTTTCTTCAAGATTAGCGCTTGGAGAACTGAGGCGCGCGACGGGCGGCTTTGAGGCCGTATTTTTTACGTTCTTTCATACGTGGGTCACGGGTCAGGAAGCCTGCACGCTTGAGGACTGGACGGTAGTCTGGATCAGCCTGGAGCAGTGCACGTGCGATACCATGACGGATCGCGCCAGCCTGGCCGGTGGTGCCACCGCCAACAGCGTTGACTTTAACATCGAAACGGCCTGCAGTTTCGGTGATCTCGAGTGGCTGCATGACGATCATTTCAAGGGTCTTCTTGCCAAAGTATTCAGCCATGTCTCTGCCGTTGATGGTCACGTTGCCGTTACCAGGAACAAGACGAACACGTGCAACGGAAGATTTACGACGACCGGTACCGTAATATTGAATGTCTGCCATAGTCAGTTACCTCCTATTAGAATTCGTAGACTTCTGGCTGCTGAGCAGCATGTGGATGTTCAGCACCAGCGTATACTTTGAGCTTGCGGAACATTTGACGGCCAAGTCTGTTATGTGGGAGCATACCCTTGATGGCGCGTTCCATCACAAATGCAGGCTTGTTCTGCATCAAATCGCCATAGGTGCGTTCTTTGAGACCGCCTGGATAACCGCTATGGTGATAATATTTCTTCTGAAGGTCTTTCTTACCGGTCAGGATCGCATCCTGTGCATTGATGACGATAACAAAGTCCCCGCAGTCAACGTTAGGGGTGTAGGTGGTTTTGTGCTTACCTCTCAAGATTGCAGCTGCCTGAGTCGCTACACGACCAAGTGGCTTGCCTGCTGCGTCAATGACATACCATTTTCTTTCAACTTCGCCAGCTTTGGCCATGAAAGTTGTGCTACGCATGTAACATCCTCCTTTGATCTCGGTATCTTCATTATGAATAAAATGTACAATAAATTAATTGATGGTTGTATCCACAATGGATCCGGGGCTCTGGATCTGTTACTGTGTCGACCATACCCGATTATTATATGAATTTCCAACGGTGTTTGTCAATGCTTTTTCGCGGAAAATATCGGTTTTTTACGTTTTTCACCACAAAAATGAGGCGCAGTATCTGCGCCTCTGCAATCTGTTTATGCACTCAGGCTATCCGCCTGAGAACAAATGATGATCTCTCCATCTGCACCGTCGATGTCACGGATGATTTCGCCAACTGCCGGCACTTCGATCCTGCTGCCGCTCAGCGGGTTCTTAATGCTCACAACAGGCGTGGTGATGCTGGCATTGACGCTCGATCGCTCAAAGGCGAGGTCACAATCGACCATCTCACAGTTGATCAGCGTGAGGTCTTTGCAGTAGCAAAATGGCTGGGTGCCTATGATCTTGCAATTCTCAAAGGTGAGGCCCTCGCTGTACCACGCGAGATATTCCCCGCCGAGGATGCAGTTTTTGATCGTCACATTCTTCGCATGCCAGAAGGCATCTTTGCTGTCAATGACACAGTCTTCAAAACGGCCATCTTCGATATACTGCAGAGAATACTTAGCGCTCATCTCAAGTTTGTTTGCTCGCACGTGCTTGTTCTTCATGAGAAAATACTTACTTTCAGCGGTACAATCCTCAATGCTTAGGTTGTCCGTGAACCAGCCGAATTCATCGGAGATGATGTCGCAGCCTTTGAGGCTGACGTTCCGGCATTCGCGGAACGCCTTGATACCATGGAGCCTGCTGTCGATCACGCTGACATCGCTGTCATACCAAAGCGCGGCACGACAATTTTCGGTGAGCTCGCAGTTTTTCAATACGAGCCCCCGGTCGTGCCAGAGGCTGTAGCGAAGATCGAAGAAGCAGTCTTCAACCTGCACTTGATCGCACTCCTTGAGGGCACTCTCGCCGTCAGCAGGGCCGTCAAAAACGCAGTGCTTCACCAGTGTTTCCCTGATGCCATATAATTCTCTTTCTTTATCAAAACTTTGATCCTGAATGATTCTCATTATATTGATCCTCCTTTGATAAGAGTCTGCATGTTCGCTTCACGTTTTTCATTATAGACACCGTGTCAGCAATTCGCAAATGCCCGTTTCTCATACCCATCCATTCCTAAAACGTATGTCACACCCTTGCCCTTCTATCACTTCCTGCGCTATGATGAAGAAAAGAAAGGAGGATTTCCATGGAACTCCGCGTGCTAAAATACTTTCTCCTGGTGGCGCGTGAGGAGAACATCACCCGCGCCGCCAATCTCCTCCATATCACCCAACCGACCCTCTCCCGCCAGCTCATGCAGCTGGAAGATGAGCTCGGGGTGACACTCTTTATCCGGAGCAAGCGGCACATCACCCTTACTGAAGACGGCCTGCTCCTGCGGCGCCGCGCCGAAGAGCTGGTGAGTCTGGCAGAAAAGACCATCGCAGAGCTTTCTCATCACAATGAAGAATTAAGCGGCACGATCGCCATCGGCAGCGGTGAATATAAGGGCACACGCTTCCTCGCCGAGCTCATCGCCAGCTTTCAGGCGGCACATCCTGCCGTCCAGTTCATGTTCTACAGCGGCAATGCCGATGACATCAAAGAACGTATCGAACATGGACTGCTCGATCTTGGCCTCCTGCAGGAGCCTGTCGAGATCAGCAGATACAGCTTCGTGCGCCTGCCGATCCAGGAAGTCTGGGGAGCCTATATCCCCAAAGGGCATCCGCTCGCCAAAAAAACCGCTGTTTCGCCAGAAGATCTGGCAGACCAGCCGCTTATCCTGCCGGAGCGCGAAAGCGTACGTCACGAGTTAGAGAACTGGTTCGGTCCCTATGCCGAAAATCTCCATATCATCGGCGGCGGAAACCTGCTCTACAACCAGACCGTCTTTGCCGCCAGGGCCCAGGGTATCGTGCTGGCCATCGCATTGGACTGCCAGTACGAAGGGCTCTCTTTTGTACCGCTCGCGCCATCGATCCAATCATCGACTGTTCTCGCCTGGAAAAAAGCACAAGTCTTCTCGGCTGCATCAGAAGCTTTCATTGCCCACGCCAAACAATACACTTTGAGCATGATAGACGATTGAACATAAGTATTAGACATGATATCTGCTCTGTCCTACAATGGTGGTAGTTCAAAAGAACACCACCATTTTTTTGGCATCTGTCATTGAAAGGAGGCTCGCATGACCACCAACGATATCGCGACACGTTATCGTATCCCGGCGGCGATCCTCCGGGATCACGGCCACTGGCTGCATGCCGGCGGTTCACTCACAGACGGCGACCTGGCCCTTTTGGACCTGATCGTCACTTTATATAACATCGGTTTCGATCGCGCAGAGATCGAATGTTATCTCGATCACTCGAAAGCACCAGAACGCGCGACAACGCGCCTTACGATGCTCGAAGAAAAGCGCGCCCGCATCCTCGCCGATATCCACGCACAGGAAAAGCAACTGATGACGTTGGATGTGCTGCGTCATCAGCTCCGCGTCGATCTCGCACTGACAAATGACACCCCACACGCAAATAATCTTTCATCAGGAGGCAACGATCATGAAGATCCAAGACAAAGCAACCTTTGACACCCAGAACGTTTTCGGTCTCGGCCAGGAGAACAGTGGTTTCGCCCAGTATTTCATCGGTACGTCTTATCTGAACCCACTGACAGAACCAGGTGAAAGCACTGTTTTCCTGGCAAATGTCACCTTCGAACCTGGTTGCCGCAATAACTGGCACATCCACCACGCATCAGAAGGCGGCGGCCAGATCCTCATCTGCACCGCTGGCAGCGGCTGGTACCAGGAAGAAGGCAAAGATCCTGTGAACCTGGAGCCAGGCAGCGTCATCGTCATCCCACCGGAAGTCAAGCACTGGCACGGCGCCAAAGCTGACAGCTGGTTCTCGCACATTGCCGTGGAAGTGCCAGGCAAAGACACGTCCAACGAATGGTGTGAACCCGTTGATGACGATGCATTCGCCAAACTCAGCTAAAGGAGGCATGCAGCGATGCTGAAAAACTATTCTCTCTCCGATCCGGAATTTTTCGAACGCGCCAGACATTTCGCTTTTGATGAAGTCGTGAACGATGAAGCCCAAAAACTTCCGGACGACACCCGTTACCTCGCTGTTCTCGCCGCGCTGATGGGCTGCCAGGGGACAGATGTTTTCCGTCAGATCCTGCCGGAAGCCCTCGACGGCGGCCTCTCCCCTGTCGCTGTAAAGGAAATGGTCTATCAGGCCGTCGATTATCTCGGCCTTGGCCGCGCGCTGCCGTTTCTCGACATCACCAACGATATCCTGCGCGCCCGCGGCGTCGCACTGCCACTTGCAGGCCAGGCTACCACGACTATGAACGACCGCCTTGAAAAAGGCGCTCAGACCCAGGCTGCCATTTTCGGCGAGCAGATGCTCGAAGCATGGAAAACCGGCACGATCAACCGCTGGCTCGCTGCAAACTGCTTTGGCGACTATTACACCCGCACTGGCCTTGATCTCAAAGACCGTGAGCTCATCACTTTCTGCTTCCTCGCTGCACAAGGCGGCTGCGAGCCTCAGCTCATCGCCCACAGCCTAGGCAACCTGAATCTCGGCAATGACAAAGACTTCCTCACACGCGTCGTTTGCCAGATCCTGCCTTACATTGGTTATCCACGCAGTCTCAACGCCATCACCTGCGTGAACAAAGCAGCCGAAGCCTGACGATCTCCAACTGCAGAAGCATCCAACAGCTGTTTTCCGAGGGCTGTTAGATCCCAACGCCGAGACCAGGCCGGCAACAACATACAATACAATTAAAACGGCGGTGCCGTTCCACGATCCGGAACAACACCGCCGTTTTTTATAATGCCATCGACAGCAGCACCGTGATCACGGGCTGATGAAAAAGATAGATCCAGAGTGAATGGCGGCCTGCCCACTCGAGCAACGGGCAAAATCCGCGCACAAATAAACCCAGACTGCCGGAAGCCTTCAGCCAGTGATAAAGAAAACAGCCTGCTGCAAACAGAAAGATCCATGGGACAAGCGGGAAATAATCCGCTGAATAAAATCCCGGCGCCGGGAATCCCAAAAACGTCGTGAAAAGGTTCGCGTAAAGCGAAGGATCAAGGGTAATGCGCCAAGCCAAAAGACCGATCCATCCCTCCTGCAGATGTTTTGTCACAAGGAAAAGCATGAAACATCCCACTGTCATCCCCGGCGCCGCTTTCGCCAACCGCTCGAGCAACGGCCGCATCACACCGAGGATGAGCATGCAAGCCCCGATCAGCGTGAGCACGCCAAAGACGATGAATGCCTGCGGCATCAGGACCAGTGTCACACAAGTCACTGCAAGCCCTGCAAGCGAGACTTCGACGCCGCGCTGGAGTGGATGATGGGACAACGGCAGACAAAACCCGGAGACTAAGATAAAAGTCCAGCAGATGGCCTGCTGCCAGATTATTCCAAACGTTCCCTGATACCACTGCCAGTCAAAACCATAGAGATAAACCAAATCCCAGATCGCATGATAAAGGACCATGTTCACAAGTGCCAGACCACGGATACCATCGATGAGGGCATAACGGTTTGATGTCATAAAATGCCTCCTTTGGTGAATGCACGCATAACAAAAGGGACCTTCCGGTCCCTCTTTATTATTTAGAGATCTGAGCGATAAAAGCCTTCACACGTGCGATCGTTCTTTCTTCGCCAAGTACCTGCTGGATCGCCCAAATGTCCGGCGAATTGCGGCGACCGGTAATGGCAAGTCGAACAACAGTGCTGACGTCGCCAACATGACCTTTGTAAGCGTCAGGATTCTTCTTATAATCCTTTGGTCGCACAGCATAACCACGTTCTTCGGTGATGGTGCGAATCTTCCCGAACCAGGTCTCATTGTCATCACTATGGTCATAAGTCTCGAGATAATCATTCAGGATCGCTGCCGCTTCCTCAGCCGGAATGTTCTCTGGCAGGGCATCTTCCTGTTTGAACCACTCATCAAAGAAATACTTTGTGAAAGTGACGATCTGCTCCGCGTTCATCAAATCCTTGCGTGGCTTTTTGCCGTCACGGCCAATCGCCAAAAGCTTCACAAAATCCTCACGCTGCGGAGCGATGACATCATAGATATCATGATGGTACTTCTGCGCCCAGGCGATGACGAAATCAGCGATCACGGCTTCATCCATGCGCACAAGGGTCTCTTTGCTCACATCTTCGAGCTTGACCATGTCGAAGAGCGCACCACTGGTCGCCATCTTTTCCAGGTGCACAGGAAACGCTTCAAGCGCTGTCTCAGGATTGGCGAGACGCCATTCTTCATAATCACTGTTGAGAAGCGTCATGATGTATTCACGAACCGCTTCTGGGAAATAGCCCTTTTCTTCATAGAAAGAGAGCGCCATCTCTGGGTCCTTACGCTTGGAAAGTTTGCGGCGGGTGCCGTTCTCGTCGATCTTCATGAGATGAGCAGTGTGGCAATAGACAGGGTGCTCCCAGCCCAGCGTTTCAAAGAGTTCGATATGGAATGGCAGAGTCGCCAGCCATTCTTCACCGCGCACCACATGGGTCACGCGCATGAAGTGATCATCTACCACATGGGCAAAATGATAGGTTGGCACGCCGTTGGTCTTCAAGAGCACGAAGTCCTGATCATTTGGATGGATGGTCACATGACCGCG
>CAUDRX010000081.1 GCA_958451915.1 uncultured Peptococcaceae bacterium | reverse complement strand
TCACAGAAGACGATGACCAGCACATTTATATCATCCGCTCGGCAAACTTCGTATCGACGGATGAAGGAAGCGCGTCTGGCGCTGCGACGGTGCCGGATGAGAGCAGTACGACAGACACTGAAGAAGAAGAAGACAGCACCAGCGAGAACACCGGGTCCGTGCCTCCGGATAACGGCTCTACTACCGGTGAGGGCGGCGGCACAGCCAGCGAAGGCAATGGCGGCACGTCGACAGGCGGCAGCGGCAGCACCGGCGGCGGCAGTGTCTCTGATCCTGGCACAGGTGTCACCGATCCCGGCAACGGCGGCAATGGGACCACGAGCGGTGGCGAGAATACCGGCATTGTCGAATGATCCCTGGGTGCCCGCTGCTGGAACACGAACAATGAAAGACGCCGTCTGGCAGGACCAGGCGGCGTCTTTTGCTTGTCGGGGGTGGAGCGGCTGTGGTATCATGGGCGGAGAATGAACGACAAAGAAAGGCAGGCGATCATTATGGGACCGGTCTCACGCATGCGGCTGGATATAGCGCTGGCTGTGGGCCTTGTCGGCTGCATGGCTTATCCCCTCATCGGGGGCGCATGGCACGAATGGCTTGGCACAGCGGTGCTCGCAGGTGCGCTCTGGCATCTTGGGCGCAATGCTGGCTGGTTCCGTGCGCTGCGGCGCGGGTGCTGGCGGGCGCCGCGCATCCTGAGTACGCTGCTTGATGGGGCGCTCTGTTTTGTGACACTGGGGCTCATTGTCAGCAGCCTCATGCTCTCGGTGTACGTCTTTGACTTTCTGCCCCTTGATCTGCCGGCGGGGGTGGGTCTGACGCCGCACCAGGTCTGTGCTTTCTGGGGATTTCTTCTGGCGGCGCTGCACCTGGGCCAGCATGGACCGATGCTCAGACGCACTCTGGCAGCCCAGGGCCTGCAGCCTGGACGTGCTGTTCTGGCACTCATCCTGGCAGGCGGGGGAGTGGCATTTCTGCTGGAGGGCTACGGGGCACGCTTGTTTCTCATGACACGGGCGCCGCTGGCAGGCGGCTGGCTGGTCCTGGCGGGCAATGCCCTGCTCTTTGCAGGTGTGGTGACCCTCGGCATGGGCCTGTGGCAGCTCGCTGCAGGTGCCGGAAAGGAGAATGGATGATACTGACAACTGAACGACTGATCCTGCGCCCCTGGCGCGAAGATGATGTCCGGGACCTCTACCGTTATGCCAGTGATCCGCGTGTCGGTCCGATCGCTGGCTGGCCGCCGCACAAGAGCGAGGACGAGAGCCGCGAGATCATCCGCACCGTTTTCAGTGCGCCGGAGACCTACGCCCTCTGCCTGCGCGAGACAGGCGAAGTCATTGGCTGTATCGGTCTGCAGGCTGGGGATGCGGCGAATGTGCCGCTGCATTTCCAGGAGCGGGAGCTGGGATATTGGCTGGGTGTGCCTTTCTGGGGGCAGGGGATGATCCCGGAGGCGGCGCGCGCGCTCATCGCGCATGGTTTTCAGAGTCTCGGTCTGGAAGCGATCTGGTGCACCTGCCGCGCCGATAATGCCCAGAGCCGCCGCGTCATGGAAAAATGCGGCTTTACGCATGTGCGCAGTGAAGAACGCCCCGTTTTCCGGCAGGAAGCCGATGGCTGGACCTTCACCGATGAGACGCGCATCGATGAGATCGCCTTGCTGAGGCGCTGCGACTGGGAAAAGCAGACAGATGGATAACAATAAAAGACCGCCGCACGATCATGCGGCGGTCTTTGTGCGTTCAGGCGTTCGTTTCTTCGAGCAGGAGCTCGAGGGCGTCGATATCGTTGATGATGAGCTGCCTCTTCTGGCGATGCAGGATGCCCTGTGTCTCGAGCTCATTGATATAGGAGGTGACGTTGGAGCGGTGCACATTGGTGAGGGCGGCAAGGTCGGTCAGCGTCGGGAACTTGCTTACAAGGATGGTGCCGTCTTTCTGCGGCTCGCCGTATTTGTGGGCAAGGGAGACGAGAAAACGGTAGACTTTGTTCTTGGCACCCTGGTGGTTGGTCGTCAGCACCTGCTGCAGGAGAATGCCGTAGCGCGCTGCAATGAGTGAGGAAAAGCGGCGGATGAACGCAACGTCGGCCTGGAGGAAGGCGAAAACATCGGTGAGCTTGATGCTGTAGATGGTCGCTTTCTCGAGGGCAACAAGGCTTTTGCAGAACTGGTCGCTGATGGAGTGAAAGATGAGTGTGTCTTTGATAAAGATGTACAGGAGCCGCTCGTGGCCTTCTTCATCGAACATATAGGCTTTGACCTTGCCGGTAGCAAGATAGAGCAGTTCGTCAGGACTGTCAGCCAGCGGGATCTCTGCGCCTTTTTTTACCGTGTAGGTGCGGCTGTAATTGGCGAGGATAAAGCGCCTGAGCTCTGGAAACGCTTCGCTCAGGCGGCTCGATGCGACTGGCAGGAAAGTTTCTTCAGACATGGTTTCTCCCCTTTGCAGAATGATGAACAGGCGATGATGCATTCTCCAATCTATTATAGAGAAAAACTGTTGCAGCGACAACACCATGCCGGAAATAACTTTGATAAGATGCGCTTATAGATCAAAGGGTGTTGTACCCGCAACAAAGAAAAAGAGGTTGTTTTGTCTGGGAGGGAGAAAACATGTCACATGCTGCAAAAAAAGACGGCGCGAGTTATTGGGTGCGCGTCGCTATCTGGCTGATCCTGTCGTTCGCAGGCTGGTTCCTGCCGCCGCTGGGGCCGGTAACTGCCTATGGGATGAAGGTGCTGAGCATCTTTACCGGGCTGATGTTTGGCTGGATCTGTCTTGATCTGATCTACCCAAGTTTCCTGTCGGTTGTCCTCATCGCACTGGCCAGCGGCGAGGCCGCAAGCACATTCTTCTACGCTGGTTTTTCCAGTGAGATCGTTGTCGTCATCATTGTCCTGACGACTTTTATCGCTTATGCCAACAAGGTCGGGCTGGACAACTACATCGCCCAGAAATTTATCCGTATCAGGTTCATGCAGGGACGGCCCTGGCTCTTTATCGCGGTCTTTATGGTCCTGATCTATGTACTGGGGCTCATGGTCAGCATCTATCCAACGATCTTCCTGCTCTGGCCGGTCATGTATAAGATCTGCGATGAAGCCGGTTTTGAACGCGGGGGCAAGTTCTCGAGCTACATGTGTTTCGCGATCACCTTTATCTGCGGGCTGGGGATGCTCTCCAAACCGTTCTCGCCATGGAGCCTTGTTGGTCTGAACGCTCTCAATACGTTCATGGGGGAAGGCTTTCAGATCAATTATTCGCTCTACACCGCTTACATGTTCATCGTTTCGATGGTGACGATCCTGGGGTTCCTGCTCGTCGGCAAGATCATGCGCCTGGATCTTTCACCGCTTAAGAATTACAAGGTCCCTGAGCAGAAGATCACGCTGACCCACGATCAGAAGATCGGCGCTTGCTTCTTCATCGCTTACTTCGTGCTGCTCTACGCGCCAAGCCTCCTGCCGGAAGGCTGGGCTGTGACCGGGCTGCTCAACCAGATGGGGCTGCTCGGTGTCGGCGCCACACTCCTGGTCTTTCTTGGTGTTGCCCGCAGCAAGGGCGAAAAACTTTGCAGCGTTGACAAGCTTGCGCAGAACGCCGTGCCATGGCAGATCGTCTTCCTCATGGTCGCCAACGCTGTCATCGGCGCGGAGATCTCAAATAAAGACGCTGGCATCGTGCAGGGGATCCATGCAGTCTTTGGGCCAATGGTCCAGGGACTGTCGCCAGTCATGTTCTACATCGTATTGATCGTGCTCTATGGCGTCTCTACCCAGTTCATCCACAACGTTGTGCTGCTTGCCGTCTTTACGCCGGTGGCCCTGCAGTTTGGCACCCTTGTCGGCGCCAACCCGATCACCATCACCTTCATTGGCATCGTCATGCTCTCCACCGCTCTGGCTACCGCCGGTGCCAGCTCCCGCAGCGGACTTGTCTTTGCCAATACGGAATGGATCGCGCCAAAGTGGGCGTATTACCTTGGCATTGTCAGCGTGATCATGGTCATGATCGCCTATGGTCTCGTCGGTGTACCGCTCGCGAACCTCATGTTTCCGGTATAAACACTTTTCATAAGACAGCAAACGCCGCCAGTTCTCTCATGAGAGAACTGGCGGCGTTTTTGTGTGCGCAGTAATGCGTCAGGTTTCGTCTGTGGGATTTTCGGCAGGTGAAAGGTGGGTGTAGTAGGCACAGATATCGATGATCGTATCAGCAACCTTTTTCTGAGCCCCGTAATGGGGATCGCCGTCCCGTGTGACAAGATAATAGGTGAGCGGCATCTGATAATCACACAGCGGTAAGGCGACGATATGGCCGGAGCGGGCCTGAGGGCTGTTCTCTACCATGATCTTTGGAAAGATGCCGACGGCACGGCCGCTCTCGATGACCTGCAGGATATTGTTGAGGCTGCTGAGGTGGTAGAATTTGCCGTTGTTGAAAAACCTGGAGTAATAGGGCCCGGCGATGGTGTCGTCCTGCTCAGGATAGAGCGCCAGGGATTCATCAGAAAGGTCCCGTGTCGTAAGGCAGTCGAGCTGTGTCAGCGGAGACGCATGGTCAGTAAAGACATCCAGCCGGTCGACATAGAGTTCATGGGCGATCAGTTTCCGGTTCTGGCACTGGCGTTTGAAATCGGCTTCTTCGTCTGGAAGGACCGATATGATGCCGATGGAGATCACACCTTTTTCGAGTGCCGGCAGGATCTTTTGGTTCTTGAGCTCAAGCGCCAGCAGCTCACTGGTCTGGATGTGGATTTCCTGGAGCCGCATGCATGGGAGGTCCAGGCGCGTATCGGGGATCCGCAGCTCAGACGTTGTCATATCATGGAAGGGGCGTAATGCGATGACCTTGGAAGAAAAAAAGACGCAGCTGGTCGAGACCGAATGGCGGCTCTTTCAGCAGGTCCACAATGAGGGCGGCCGTGCGGCCTGCCAGGATGACCGGCGGACGTTCTTTATCATGCGTGCCAGTCAGTTTGCACCCTGGCCGGAAGCGCTCATCGACAGCTATGCGGCAGATCTGGCCCGGGCGGAAGCAGCGGGGCACAACCTTATCGCGGAGAAATATGCATGGATGATGGAAAATACCGATCCACAGGCGTTTACGGCTCTCCGCGGACTGCTGCCGGTGATCCCGGAGGAAGCGCTGGCGCTGATCGAGCAGATCG
Organism: uncultured Peptococcaceae bacterium; assembly: GCA_958451915.1. Classification (GTDB taxonomy): domain Bacteria; phylum Bacillota; class Peptococcia; order Peptococcales; family Peptococcaceae; genus UMGS1590. Next base: position 4,551 of record CAUDRX010000081.1, on the reverse strand, counting down.
TTGCTCAGCAGCTCCGATGGCGGGCGGCATTTTGTGCCCGGTATCCGCATCTGGGGCATGCAGGCCGCGCTCAGCGAAGTACAGAGGATACTTTTGTGGATACATCTTTTGAAACCTATCTGCGGGGAGAACTGAAAACATATTCCCTGCCGACGCTCAGACTTTTGCGGGCGTTCACAGAAGAGCTGGATGCGGCAGGCGGGAACCTGGCGATCCTGACCATGGAAGCGACGGCGAAGGCGTATGGCTATGTCTCCCTGGCAGAAGCGGAAGCCGCGCAGCGCAGTCGATAGTCAGCTTTTCTGTAAAAGAACACCCTGCGTGACAATGCTCAAAGCGCCCTTTATGAGGGACAGTGATCACTGCCTCTCATAAAGGGCGCTTTTCCTGTGCCGATCCAGCGTGGACAGGCATTGACCGCAGGGAAGGCGCAGGCGGTCTTCTCCTTTGCTGAAGAGAACGTCTGATGTCGTGGTGTCGGTAAAAATACGGCGGGGGATATTATCGCAAAAAAAAAACAGGCAGCAGCCCGAAAGCTGCTGTCTGAGAAAGTTCACTGCCCTGTTGACAGCGCGCGCATCGCTCAGGCACGCCAGGTGCTTGGGGCGAAGAGCAGGATGAGGGGCATGATCTCGAGACGGCCGCAGACCATGCCGAAGGAGAGGACAAACTTGGAGAAGCCGCTGAAGTCGCCAAAATTGCCGGTCGGACCGATGCTCCCAAGGCCGGGGCCAACGTTGTTGAAGGTGGTGGCAACGGCGCTGAAGGTGGTGGCAAAGTCGAGGTTTTCGAAAGAGATCAGCACAACGAGGAGCATGAAGGTGATGACGTAGAGAATGAAATAGAGCGCGATGTCGTTTTGGGTACGCTCTTCCATCGGTTTGCCCTCATAGACGATAACGCCGACACGCTTTGGATTGATGGCCTGGCGGAGCTTTTTTCCGCCCATCTTGACGAGGGCGATGACGCGGCTGATCTTGAGCCCGCCGGCGGTGGAACCGGCACAGCCGCCGATGAACATGAGGATGAGCAGCACGAGCTGGCTGAACATCGGCCACTGACAGAAGTCGACAGTACCGAAGCCGGTGGTGGAGATGATGGTGGAGACGTTGAAGAAGACGTCTTTGATGCAGATCCAGAGACTGTCGTAGGTTGGCAGGATGTTGAAGGTGATGGCAGCTGTTGCAGCCAGGACGATCACGATGAACCAGCGCAGCTCATCGCTCCTGATGGCATCCCGCCAGCGTCCGCGCAGGGCATAGAAATAGAGATTGAAATTGACCGAGAAGATGAGCATGCCGAAGGAGAGGATAAGTTCGATCGGCACGGATTCGAAAGCGGCAATGGAGGTGTTTTTATTCGAGAACCCGCCAGTGCCGGCTGTGGCAAAGGCATGCACGATGGCGTCAAAGGGCGACATGCCGGCAGCCATGAGAAAGGCGATGAGCACAACAGTGAGCACAGCATAGATGATATAAAAGACCCGGGCAATGGTGCGGATGCGTGAGAGCACTTTGTCGAAGGTCGGGCCGGGCATCTCGGATTTGAGGAGATAGATGTCGTCGCTGGAGGACTTTGGCAGGAGTGCTACGGCAAAGACGAGCACACCCATCCCGCCGATGAAGACCGTAAAGTTGCGCCAGAAGAGCACAGAGTGCGGCAGTGCCTCAATCTCCGAGAGGATGCTCGAGCCGGTGGTGGTAAAGCCGGACGCGGTCTCAAAAATGGCATCTGGGATGGCTGGGATGGCGCCGGTGAAAAGATAAGGCAGGCTGCCGAAGATCACGAGCATGATCCAGGAAAGTCCGGTGATCGCCAGGCCTTCGCGCACATAGATGGAGCGGCGCTTTGGCGGGCGTGCAGCCATGGCAGCGCCGACAGCCATGGTGGCGACCATGGCCTGGAGCAGGGCGTAGATGGTGTTGGTGCCTTCATCGTAGATGATGGCGACGAGGATGGGCAGGATCATGAGCAGGCCGACGACGAAGGTAACGCGGCCGGTGACATACAATACCATACGGCGGTTCATCGTCTCACCCCTTCTTCGCGAGAATATCGTCGATGCTGCGAAGACTGTGGTCGGTGGTGGTGACGATGATCATATCACCAGCGTTGAAGACGGTCTGGCCGCTTGGTGCGAGATGGGCACCGTCTTTGGTGATGGCAGCAGCGATGAGGATGTCGGGCTTGATCGGCAACTCCATGAGTTTTCTGCCGATGATCCGGGAATCGTCCGGCACACGGAACTGCAGCGCCTCGACCTGTCCTTCGGCGAGGCGGTAGAGGGCTTCGACGTCTTTGCCGCGGGTGTCGATAACGGCACGGATCAGGCGCAGGATGGTGTCTGCGATGATGTTGCCGGGCGTGATGACGGCTTTGAGGCGGTCTTCACCGAGGATCTCCAGAAGCTGGGTGCGGTTGACCTTGGCGATGTAATCGTGCAGTCCGCGCTTATGGGCATACATACAGATGAGGATGTTTTCTTCGTCGATGCCGGTGAGGGCAATGAGACAGTCGAAATTGGCGATGCCTTCTTCCTCGAGGTGGCGATAGTTGGAGCCGTCGGCGAAGACAACATCGACGTCAGGATGCAGGCGCGCAATGGTCTCGGCGGCACGGCGGTTGTTCTCGAGGACCTTGATGCGGTATTTGATCGTGCCCTGTTCGATCTCACGCAGAAGGTAGTGAGTGAGGCGGCCGGCTCCGATGATCATCACATTCTTGATACGATGGAACTTATTGCCATGGCCGTCGAGGCGGAAGAAGCGCAGGAGCTCAGCGCTGGTGCCGCTGACATGGATGATGTCGCCGGCTTCCAGCACGAAGTTCCCTCTTGGGATAATGGCCTGGCCGCCGCGCTCAACGATGCAGACGAGGATGTGTTCTTTGAACTGGTCCTGGAATTCGATCAGGGTCTGGCCTACGAAAGGATGACCGGCTGGCAGTGGGTATTCGATGATGTTGATCTTGCCGTGGACAAAAGATTCGACGCGGGTTGTTGTCGGAAAGCGCAGGAGGCTGGTGATCTGCCGGGCCGATTCGCGTTCCGGGTTGATGATGGCATCGATCCCGATGCTCTCCTTGATAAAGGCCTGGTGCGCCGTGTATTCATGTTCGCGGATGCGGGCGATGGTATAACGGGCGCCGAGTTGCTTGGCGAAGATGCAGGAGATGATGTTGATCTCATCTTCTGCAGTGACGGCAATGAAGACATCGCAGTGTGCAGTGTCGGCGCTGTTCAGGGCGTCTACATCGACGCCGTTGCCGACGATGCCGGTGACATCGGTACTGTTGATGAACGATTCGAGCTTGTCGCCGTCCTGTTCGATGACGACCACTTCGTGCTCATCGGCCAGTTCCCGGCAGATGATGCTGCCGATCTTGCCGACCCCAACGATAACGATATGCATGGTGTTCCTCCCATTGTCAGCCGGGCGGCTGAGTGCCTGCGCCGGTCTGGCGGTGTTTTTAGTTCAGATGTTCGTAAAAGGTTTCTGTTTGCTGGATGATGTCTGCTTCCACATCGGAAAGGTCCTGGCCCATCGGATAGGTGAGATAGTGGACGAGATTGACCGGGGTGTCTGTGAGCGTGACAGTTTTCAGGAGCCCGCTGGTAAAAAGTGAGTTGAGGCGGGCTGTGAGCACACTTGTGATGCCGATACCGTCGGTGCGGTAGACATACTGGAAGAGGCTCGCAGCGTCCTGAAAGACCAGATGACGCGGCAGATCGGTCCAGCGGCTCTGAGATTTGACAAAGCCGTAGTCGGTGAGATCACGCGGCACACACAAAGGCTGCTTGCAGGGCAGATGGTTGAGCCTTATGCTCGTCAGCGACTGAAAATATCCACCGCTCTTGACAAAGAGACAGAGGTTGTCATTATACTGCGGCATCAGGCGCAGATTGAGACTGTTGGCGTATTCCCGGTGTCGGCTGAGGTTAAAGTCAAGGGCTGCGGAAAGGCCGATGGAGGCTGTGTTGTCCGAGATGTCATGCAGCACATCGCTGATCAGTCCGTGCCGCAGGGTGAAAGAGACATCCGGGAACATGCTGCGGGTATGGAAGAGGGCTTCGTTGAACACGCCGCTGGTAAAGTTGGTGGCCTGCAGATAGATGTGCAGGTTCGCCGGCATGGCGAAACCAGCCTTCTTTCGAATGTCGTAATAATCGTCGACGGTCTTTTCGACAAGCGGCAGGATCTCCCGGCCAAAAGCTGTCAGTTCCATGCCGCGCCGTGTACGGCGGAAGAGCGGCCGCCCCACCTCTTTTTCGAAGCCGGCGATAGCCGCAGAGAGCGTTGGCTGGCCGACGTTGATCTTTTTCGCTGTCAGTGACAGCGAGCCGTAATTGGCGACCTGAAGGAAGTATTCGAGCTGTTCGATCCGCATGATGAACCTCCTTTGCGGCGTGATTTTACAAAAGCTGATAAAAAAATCACCCTTATTATAGCGCCATAGGGTTGGTTGTCAATAGCGAATGACCGTATCTGTTGAAAGAATAAACGTTTACCGAAAACTTGCGCATGCTTAACAGAACGTTTACAATAAGAGGAG
>CAUDRX010000080.1 GCA_958451915.1 uncultured Peptococcaceae bacterium | reverse complement strand
CTTGTCGATAAAGAAGTGGCCCATGGCCTGCAGTTCGTCACCGACGGTGAATTTCGCCGCAGATGGTGGCACCTTGACTGGCTCAAGGAATTCGACGGCTTCGAGACCATCTACGTGACCAAAGAACTCGCCGGCGGCACCCATGAGGTCGAATACGGTCAGGTGACCGGCAGATTTTTCTACGATAAGAACAAAGACCACAAAGAAATGTACGCCTGGGACTATCTCCACGGTCTGGCGCAGAAATACGACGGCGTCATGGCAAAAAAATGCATCTCCGGGCCAAACATGATCCTCATCGACCATGTGCTCCAGCTCGGCCACAAGGAAACCCCTTACTATGGTGATGATCTCGCGGCCCTCATCGACGACATCGGCAAAGCCTATCAGGATGCCATCCAGGATTTTTATGACCATGGCTGCCGCTATCTGCAGATCGATGACACCTCCTGGACCTACCTCATCGATGAACACTTCCTCGAAAAAGTCGCCGCCCTCGGCTACACCCAGGATGAAGTGCTGCACTGGTTCCAGACTGTTTCTACCAAAGCGCTGGAAGGCCACCCAGCCGACATGACCATCGCCACCCATTTCTGCAAGGGCAACTTCAAGGGCAAACCACTCTTCGCCGGTTTCTATGATGCTGTCGCACCGATCATCATGCAGATCCCTTATGACATCTACTTTGTCGAATACGATGACGAACGTTCCGGTTCCTTCGCCCCTTGGGCCGGTATGAAAGACAACGATAAACGCTTTGTCGCCGGTCTCATCTCCACCAAGAACCCTGTCCTCGAGCATGTCGATGATCTCAGGGCCCGCTTTGCCGAAGCCAGGGCCGTTGTCGGTGACAACATCGCCCTTTCGCCACAGTGCGGCTTCGCTTCCGTCGAAGAAGGCAACGCCATCACCGAAGACGTCCAGTGGCAGAAGATCGACCTGCTCGTCAGCTGCAGAGAATGGGTGTAAGATAAAATAATCCCCATGAAAAGTTTGGAACTTCTTCCATGCGATTCATGGGGATTTGTATTTTCAGATCAGAATTCTCTGCAGAAATTTGTTCTTATGCGCTTGTCAGTGATCACTGGATGTGGGATCGTCTCTTTCGTGGCATCGATGACCTTGAGCATCCACGCCATATTGCGCCCCAGCACTTCCATGGTCTGTACGCCTTCTTTATCCTGGGCGAGGAACTCTTCCGGCGTCCATCCATAGCCCACATTCCAATACTGGCTGCCGACGATGATCATGTTGCTGCAGTAAAGGTAGTTATTCAGCTGCTGGAAGGTATTGATGGCACCGGCACGGCGGCAGACAGCGATCGATGCGCAGACCTTGTGCGTGTGGCCTTCGAGATGTTCTGTCGCATAGAGCAGACGATCGAGGAACGCTTTGAATGGTCCCGGCACATCCATATAATGCGCTGGGCAGCCAAGCAGGATGCCGTCAAACTCGTCGATGCGATCAATGATCTCGTTGACCTTGTCGTTGATCACGCAATGGTGGGTCTTGCGGCACTGCTTACAATTGACACATCCGGAGACGCCTTTAGCGCCGACGTGAACGATCTCCATCTCAATGCCCTCTTTTTTCAATTCTTCGCCAACAATGTTCATGGCTGCATAAGTGACACCTTTTGCGTTGGAACTACCGTTTAATGCTAATACTTTCATTTTTTCCACCTCATATTTATATATTTATACATAATTTGCCATCAGTTAAAGAAGATCAAGAAGATCGGTAGTGACAACACACTGTAAACAGCCGTCGTCACAAAGCAGATAAATGCGATCACAAACGCCAGTCGCACATCGACCCATTTATCGTTGCCAAAGCCCATCGCCGCGACCGTCGATGCGCTCGGCGTGCAAACAGCGACTTGGATCGGCAGCATCATGCACATCATCATCGCCACCGGATTGATGCCAAGATCCATCGCGACCGGGCATACGATCGGGATGAGGACCGCCGCCAGAACCTGATTATGTGTCAACTGTGTGACAATACCGCTGAAGAGAACAGAAATGATGACAAATGGAACCGGACCAACATTCTGAGCCAACGGCCCAAAGAAACTCATAAAGATATCGAACACGCCACACTTATCATCGGATAAAAAGTTCGTCAATGGCACCGTTAAAGCCAGTACGAAGATAATATCCCAAGACAGATCCTTGATCAGCAGATTGGTATCCATGATGGCCTTATAGCCATTGTCTTTCACGCGGTACAGATGAACGATCGTCGCTCCGATGATGATCAATATGCCACAGCCAATGAGGCCAAGATTGTTGAAGAATGCAACGACAGGCCAATCTTTTGGCAGGTTCGCCGGGATAAAGATCGTCGCCAAGAATAGCAGACAGCAGAACGCAGCGATCTTCTGTTCCACGTTCATCGTCAGCCCTTTTCGCGCTTCGATGAACACATCCGTCTTATTAATAAGTTTCGACAGATCCGGACGGATGATAAAACGCACCACCAGCATCATGATGATGATAAACCCAAGACCACATACACATCGGCCGACAAAGAATGACAGATAGTTGATCGTATAGCCCGTGCTCTGTGTAAGCCCATTGATAAAGATCAACGGCGTCACATTATAAGGCATCGTAAGCGCCCCGACCAGGGAAGTCGTCAATATCAAAAACAGGATCACGGTAGTGAACTTGTCTTTCTTCGTGAAACCGCATTCTTCGAGCGCCCCATAAACAAATCCCCATACGAGCAATGTGCCAGGGATCGCGTTGGTCGCAGAACTGACGACCCATGAGCAGAACAGGATGATAAAGACCAGCATCCATGGGCGCCCCAGACAGATCTTACTGCCCAGGATCATGCGTGCAATGTATTCGCTCAATCCGCTTCGTGTCATATAGGCAACAAAGATCAGGATAACGAAGACTTGGATGGTAGAAGACGCGCCAAACGCCGCAGCCAACGTCTCGTTCATGCTCATATAGCCACTCAATCCAATGGCGATCAGGCCCATCACGCTTGGCCACCCAAGCGAAACAAAACACCAGCCCCAGATGGAGCCGAGAAAGATACCAATCGCATGCATGCCAAGCTGTGTGACACTGCCGATCGGCGGCAGATACCCAAATCCGAACATCAAAAACAGAACGATCGCACTGTGGATGTACAGACGGGTCACTTTCTTTTTCGAACGCACTGCACCAGTGTCCATCAGGATTCCTCCTTTCTCGATAGATCTTACGCTTCCAAACCAAAGATCTTTGCGCCGTTCAAGTACATGATCTTATCCACAACCTCCGGCCGCAAACGTTTCACATAATCTTCCACCGCCAGCGGCAGACGCATGGCTGGATACGACGTACCAAAAACGATCTTGTCCTGCAAGATGTAATTTGCTGCCGTCACATAATCTTCTGCGCCGGGTGCAAAACTCATCATCCAGCTGTCAGCCGAAATGTAGACATTGGCACATTCAGCTGCGACGTAACACATTTCCGTCACGCGCGGCCAGCCGCCATGACAAGCGACCAGCGTCAGATCCGGAAAGACCTGCGCCACATTATACATCAGCCGTGGATCGTAGTAGATCGGATCAGCAAGACGTCCGCCAAAACTCATGAGCACCGGTATTTTTTCCTGCTGACATTTTTCATACACTGGAAAAACGCGCTCGTCATCAATGAACCATTTTTCTGGCGTGGTCTTGATCGCCGGTTCCATGATGATCCCTTTGCACGGCCCACAGGTCACATACTTGTCAATCTGCGCCAGTGCGTCTTCTGTGTGCAGCGGATCAATCCAAGGGATCCCCAGAAAACGGCCTGGATACGCTTCCATCAGCCGCACGGCATCGTCGTTGTCGCCATCGGTCGGTACACGCACCGGTGCCACGCCATAGATGATCCCCGCTTCATCCATCTCCTGGATCAAAAGCGCCATATCTTTTTCCATCGCCGCCGTGGACACCGCGCCAATGTCACGCATCTTGTGCGACTTTTTCAAGGCATCATAGTCATACATCACAGAATTGTTCAGATAACTGCGGAATGGTGGACGCAGTCGAAAATCGATCGCTCTCATCATGATCACTCCTATGTTCTTTGTTTTTCTATGGTGCCATCTTACCATTTGACAGATATAGCAGGAATAAGTACAATTAATACGCCGCCTTTTGTTTCAACTTTTATTTTAAGCAGATGCCATTGTCTTTCAGGAGGTTCTTTATGCGCATCGATCAACTCATCTATCTTATCGAGATCTCCCATTCTCGCTCTCTCAATCTGGCCGCCGACGCATTGCACATCTCCACACAAGCGCTCAGCGCCTCGATCAAGAATCTGGAAAACGAACTGGGGACAGAGATCCTTCACCGGACAAACCGCGGCGTATCGCTCACGGATGATGGACAGCGCGTCCTCCACTACGCCCAAAGTACAGTCGACGGCTACAAAAGATTGCTGGAAGAATTGTCCAACGACCCACAGGCACGCACATCATCCACCGAAACCTTGACCGGTTCGCTGGAACTCTATTCAGCGCCAGCTTTTCTGGAATCTCTTGTCCCAGCTATGCTCCAGGAATTCCATCGCGTTTATCCAAACATCCACCTCTCCGTCGATCAATGCAGCACACGCGAGATCTGCACACATCTGCAAACCGGCGCGCCCGATAAAGACCGGCTCGGGCTTGTGATCTTACCATGCGACAAGGATGGACTCATGCGGGATTTTTTGCCGGCGGGCCACTACCATTTCCAGCCGATCAACATCAGCCGGTTTGTCTGCTGTGTGCCAAAGGACTCACCCTTTGCCCGTAACAAGACCATCTCTCTCAACAAAGTGCTCAAACAGCCCATCGTGATCTATACCACAGGCATCGCTGAGAATTCGCCCTTACTCCATCGACTCAGAAAATATTCCGACCATATCCAAGTCGCTTCTGTGGTCTCATCGATCAATTTCTGGGCAAGATCGATCAAAAATCATCTGGGCATCGGATTTCTGAACGACATCTTCCTCCATCCTCAATCAATGGTCAAAGATGCTTTTGACGATCTTGTCTTCATCAAACTCAAAGAACCTTTGATCAGCCTCAATGGTTTCATCTATACTGATCCGCTGTCTCCAGTGGCTAAAAAATTCATGGCACAATTTCCAAACTACCATCCAACAAAAAGCGATCCACCCTTCTGCCAGACGCATATGGAACTTTGATCCACGCACAAGACCCGCCAGTACGGCGGGTCTTGTTTGCTGTCTGCCCCCTGTTGTGGTATGATATGGAGCGGAAAACGATCATCACGCAAGGAGGGGCTTCTTTTGGAAAAGAAAAAGCGCAGAAAAAAGATCTATCAGGTCGCGCTCCTGCAGTCACTGACACTCGGGCAGTACGACGGCTTTGTCAACGTCGGCGCGTTGAAAAAACACGGCGACACTGGCATCGGCACCTTTGACGGCATGGACGGTGAGCTCATCATGCTTGACGGGGTGGTCTATCAGGGGCTGTCCGACGGAAGCATTGTCGAAGCTGTGGACGAAGCGCTGGTCCCGTTCTGTGACGTGACCTTCTTTGAAAAGGATTTCTCCGCCAAGGTCCGTGCTGATTCTCTGAAGATCCTCGAGACCAACCTCTCATCCATCGTCGCACGCCACGGCATCAACGCCTTTTACATGGTCAAGCTCGCCGGTCATTTCGACAGCGTCCAGGTTCGCAGCGAACGCCCGCAGCAAAAGCCCTACCCGCCTTTGGACGTGGTCATGGAAGACCAGACCATCTTTGATCTCGGAGACATCCAAGGCACCGTCATTGCTTTCTACTGCCCAGCGTTCATGGAAGGACAGAACACCGTCGGCTGGCACAGCCACTTCATCTCTGACGATAAAAAACATGGCGGCCACATTCTCGGCCTTTCCGCGGGTCTTCTCCAGGGTGCTTTCACCAGGACCTCCGAATACCAGATGGTACTGCCGGACGATGATGCATTCCACGAGCTCGATCTCAGTGCCGATCTCACAGACACCATCGCCCGTGCCGAAGGCGGCGCAGGATAAACTTTTTCTGAACATGCAAAAGACCGGACATTTGCCCGGTCTTATTTTTTGCTCATTTTTTCTTCCTTGGATCCATGATCCAATAAGTGTGGATGCCATAATTGAAAACAAGCGCGTCCTTCGGCACCTGCTCGACGACATTGCGCACATTATAAAAATCTCCCAGGCCGCCAAAGATCATGCTCCAGCTCATCGCCAGCCAGAGCAGGGAAAAGACTGGTGAGACGAGCGCGGCGCCAAAGAGCCAGCCTGCAAACGGCAGAAAGCCCAAAATCACTGCCGGCGTCAGGCTCATGACGATGAAGCGCGTCCGCGTGACCGGTGTGTTGCAGTAGACCATCGCCGCCTGCATCTGATAGAACCACACATCTTTAACAGCACGCCGCGGGAAAAAAAGCGCGTGCAGGCATTCATGCAGCACAATGAGCAGAAAATAGACCACGATCCAAACGAGACTGCCCAGCATCAGTTCGCTGAAATGTACGCCCCGCGACCAGTCCAGCCCCTTCCAGAGACGCACCACAGTGAGCGCCGCCACTAAAAGGAAAAGAGGCAGGCTCTGCCGCATCGCCTGCACGATGATGTTTTCCAGGTCTTCCCCTTCGTTGAGCTTCTGCGCGCCCGGGGGCAGAAAGCCATATTCCAGCTGCGAAAAGTCCTGCAGCATGCCGCGAAATCGGATCGCCATTTCACCCGCTCCTTCTTTCCTTGTTTCCTTAAATTTGCTATCATTAGTAAGATGGTATAAGATATTATAGCTTTTTCATAAAGGAGGTGCAACCATGCCAGGCTGGCTCAAAGTATTGCGAAATTTCATCATCGGGCTTGTCATCGGCGCGGTTGTCTTCACCCTGGCGCTGCCCTACGTCTATTTCCACGAATCACCTGGAACGTTTTATTCAGACTTCATCAACGAGCACCTGCGCACACGGCAGGACAACCGTCAGCTGGCGCGGCATTTTAATGACGACGGCCGTCATCTGCCGATCCTCACCTATCGCAGCTTCGTCGAAGCCAACGAAAAAGGCGAACCCGTCACCCCCGGCATCACACTCGCACAGTTCGAAACGCAGATGAAGACGCTGGTCGACATCGGCTGCACCTTCATCACGCCGCAGACCCTCGCCGAGGCCCTGGCAAACGGCGATGACCTGCCAAAGCGCGCCGTCCTCATCACCTTTGACGACTGCAGCGAGCAGATCTACACCCAGGCTTTCCCGATCCTTGAAAAGTACGGCATCCAGGCAACGATCAATGTCATCGGCTACTACACCGAATACCACGACAACTATGACTTCCCGCTGCTCACCTGGCAGGAGATCCGCGAGATGGTGGACTCCGGCCTCATCAGTCTGCAGAGCGAGACTTACTATTCCTATGTCCCTCTGCTCAACGTCGACGGCTCAACAACCTATCAGTTCAGCGAAGCCAAACCCGACGAAGAATGGCAGGCCTATTATGAACGTATCACCAAAGATCTTCTGCGAAACAACCTCAAGCTCTACGAGATCAGCGGTGAGATGCCTGTGGCCCTCGCCTACCCTTACGCATCGAGCAATGGCACGACAACGCAGGCAATGCAGGCAGTAGGGCTGACGCTGGGGTTTGACAGCTATAACAACACCTGCCTCAGCCTCGACACAGGCTATGACCCCTATCATCTGCCGCGCTTCGAAATGAACTCGAACTTTGATCGCATGGAGGATTTCATCCTCTTTATCAATAATTGATCATCAGGCGCCGGACCGGCAAAGTTCGGCGTCTTTTTGACCATTCCAGACAACAACGAAAAAGGAGAGAACCTGTGAAGACCAAATACCTGCTACTGACTATTGTCGCCGCCATCGGCTGGGGTTTTTCCGGCACCTGCAGCGAGCACCTGTTCAAAACCTACGGTACCAACGGCGAATGGCTGACCTCTGTACGCCTGCTCTCGGCAGGCCTCCTGCTCATCCTCATCTCCCTGGCCAGCGGCCAGAAACAGGCCCTCGTCGGCATCCTGAAGGACAAACGCGATCTTTTGGTACTGCTCTTTTTCGCCGTCTTTGGTATGATGGCCGTGCAGTACACCTACCTGACCGCCATCGCCCACACCAATTCCGGCACTGCCACCGTTCTGCAATACAGCGGACCGGCCTTTGTGCTCCTCTATATCTGTGTCACTGTGCATCGCCTGCCAAGCTGGCGGGAAGCGGCGTCCCTCGTGGGCATCCTCATCGGCGTCTTTCTCATCGCCACCCACGGCGACATCACCAGTCTCGCCATCTCCCGTGCCGGCCTTGCCTGGGGCATTGCCTCTGCGATCTTTCTCGCTGCCCATGACATCATCCCGGTGCGCATCATCCAAAAATGGGGCAGTCTGCCTGTTACTGCCTGGTCGATGTTCATCGGGGGCATCATCCTCTCACTGGCAACACGTCCCTTCGCTTATCAGCCAACGATCTGTCCCGACAGTGTCCTGACCTTCTCCGGCCTCGTCATCGTCGGCACGGTCTTTGCTTTCACTGCCTTTCTCGCCGGCGTCGCTGAGATCGGTCCGGTCAATGCCAGCATCGTCGCCTGCATCGAACCGATCGCTGCCAGCATCTTCTCGTTTCTCTGGGTCGGCACCCACTTCACCTTCTATGATATCACCGGGATGGCGATCATCCTGGTCGCTGTCTATATCCTCACCAATGCCCCTGCCAAAGACTGAGTCACAAAAAAACAGCAAAGCGCTGCGGATCACACGATCCGCAGCGTTTTTTATATCTCTTCAGCTTTTTGATGGCGCAGCCAATAGAGCCACTTGCGGACCACCGGCTTGCCGCGGGCGGTGCTGAGGGCTTCGGCATACATCGCCAGCTGCGCCCGGTAACGTTCAGCACGCATCTGACGGTCGGTCTTGAAGTCGACGATCTCATAGCCCTCGTCCGTTTCAAAGAAAAGGTCGATCTGCCCATCGATCATGAGACCCTCCTGGCGCATCGTAAAAGAGACTTCATGCTCGATGTTCCTGCCCTTTTCCACGATGCGCGCAAGAAAATCGCTGTTGTAGAACGCTTCCAGCATCCCCACATCGACGGCTGCACGCTCTTCCGGCGTCAGAAAAGCCTCTGCTTCAAGCCGCGCCAGCCCCTTTTCGATAGCAGCACGGTCCTGTACCACCAGCGGCAGCCACTGCACCACCTGGTGCATGAGCGTGCCCATGGCCGCACCAGTAAAAGAGAGGTGTTCCTGGATAAACGCCGGCACCGGCACTTCACCGCGCACGGTCTCCACCGCTTCGTCATAAGCCGGCCACTGCTTCACATAGTCCGGCACGACCTGATTGCTTTTCGTGAGCTGAGAAACGGTCTTTTTGTATGGCATCGTTGTCGCATCAGCGTACCGATAATCGATATGGAATCTCCGACCGATCGTTTCCACCAGCGCCGGATCTGCTGCAGCGAGCAGCGCCGGATAGCCTGGCGCCGACGCTTCTTCAGACGCTTTTGCAGCTTCCTCGCCTACGATCTGCCATTCATAAAGCGGTACCTGCGCGTCCAGCGAGAGCGGATGAGCCGGGTCGCAGAGACAGATCCCCAGCCAGTCGCGATAAGAACTGCCACTGCGGAAGGTGTTGCCATCGGCGTGCATGCTGCCGCGTCGTTCCTGCCATTTTTCCAGCTGCGCCGCCTTGAACGAAGCCACAAGATAGAGCCGGTCAATGGCACGCGTCAGTGCCACATAGAGCAGACGCACCTCTTCTGAGAGTGTCTCGCGGCGGCTTTTGAGGGCGATGAGGTTCTTTTCCAGCGGCGCGTGGGTCGTAC
>CAUDRX010000079.1 GCA_958451915.1 uncultured Peptococcaceae bacterium | reverse complement strand
AAACCCTGATCGGTTCGGACAGCCATACCCCTACCGGCGGCGGGATCGGCATGCTGGCCTTCGGCGCCGGCGGTCTGGACGTAGCAGTCGCCATGGGTGGCGGCCCTTACTACATCACAATGCCTAAGATGGTCCGGGTCAATCTGACCGGCAAATTAGCTCCCTGGGTTTCGGCAAAAGACGTCATTTTGGAAGTGCTGCGCATTATGAGCGTCAAGGGCGGCGTGGGCAAAATCGTGGAGTACGGCGGCGAAGGCGTCCGTTCTCTCAACGTGCCGGAACGCGCCACCATCACCAACATGGGCGCAGAGCTCGGCGCCACCTGCTCCATCTTCCCAAGCGATGAAAACACCAAAGTCTACATGGAATCCATGGGCCGCGGCGACCAGTGGGTGCCACTTTCTGCCGATGCCGATGCTACCTACCTCAAGACCATCCATGTCGATCTCTCTGCGCTTGAACCGATGACCGCCTGCCCACACAGTCCGGATAAGGTTGTCACCGTGGAAAGCCTCTCCGGCATGAAGATCAACCAGGTCGCTATTGGCAGCTGCACCAACTCTTCCTATCTTGACCTGGCACGCTGTGCTGCCATCCTCAAGGGCCAGAAAGTTGCTGAAAACGTCAGCCTCGTCATCAGCCCAGGCAGCCGCACCATCCTCAAGCAGATGGCTTCGGACGGCATTCTTTCCATCTTCCTTGAAGCCGGCGCCCGCATCCTCGAATGTGGCTGCGGTCCTTGCATCGGCATGGGCCAGGCACCTAACACCGACGGCATCAGCCTGCGCACGTTCAATCGCAACTTCTTCGGCCGCAGCGGCACCAAGAGCGCTCAGGTCTATCTCGTCAGCCCTGAGACTGCTGCCATCAGCGCCATTACCGGCGTGCTCACGAGCCCAGCCGGCGACGAGCGTCTCGCTGGCGTGCGTGTGCCAGAACACTACGACCGCGACGACCATCTTTTCATCTTCCCTAGCGATGAAAAGATCGGCCATACCCCACTCGTCAAAGGACCAAACATCAAAGGCGTACCACTCGGCGAACCTGTACCTGAGACCTTCAGCGGGAAAGTCGCTGCTTATCTGGAAGACAATATCACAACCGACCACATCATGCCTTCCAATGCATCCCTCCTGCCATTCCGCTCCAACATCCCACACCTGGCCAACTTCTGCCTCACCCCATCCGATGCTGAATTCCCAGGCCGCTGCCAGGCAATGCAGGACACAGAATATGCACCGATCATTGTCGCCGGTGACAACTACGGCCAGGGTTCCAGCCGTGAACATGCAGCCCTCGCCCCACTCTATCTCGGCGTCAAGGCCGTCATCGCCAAGAGCTTTGCGCGCATCCATAAGGCAAACCTCATCAACAACGCCATCCTGCCGCTGACCTTTGTCAACCCAGCAGATTACGATGATTTCAGCCTCGGCGATGTGCTCTCTTTCAGCGACCTGCCTGCACAGGTCAAGGCCCGCAAGGTCACCGTCAAGAATGAGACCACCGGCAAGACCTACGAGCTCGCTCTCGAACTCGGTGAACGTCAGGAACGTCTCCTCCTCGAAGGCGGCCTCCTGACCTCCATCAAACACGGCAAGTAAGTCCCGTTTTCCAGCAAAGACAAAAGCACCATGCAAGAACCTTGCATGGTGCTTTTTTAATGAACGATAAACAATAAAACGCTCAATGAACAAGCCACTCTTCATCTGCGGCAATTAATACCGAACTATCTGTTTTTCAGGCGATGATAGATCTCATAGATGAGATAGACCCCGAGGCTGATCACATTGCCAATGAGGATGGTCGCTGCTGCGGTGTCAAAATTGCCCGCACTCAAAGCATTCCCGCCGAGGACCGCCATGACGATCGGCGGAAAACGGGCGATCACGGTGATGCGAACCCAGGTGCGCAGGCTGATCGGCGTGAGACCGACGGCGTAGGCGAGAAAATCCTTCGGCGTGCCCGGGATGAGGAAGGCGATGAAAACGACGCGTTCGATGCTTTCTTCGCTGTATTCACGCAGATCCATCTTGGAGCGGGTGCGCTCGGAAAAGAAGAACTCGATGAGCTTGTAGCCAAAGATGCGCGTCAGCATAAAAGTGGTGACCGAGGCCAGAAGCGTCCCGACCGTGCAGATCAGAGATCCCACTATTGGCCCGAAAGCCAGACCGGCAGCGATCTGAAAGGGTTCCCCCGGCAGGATCGCAATAACGACCTGCAGATAGATGATCGCAAACAGCACCAGATAGCTCCAGCTGCCGAAGGACAGCACCCAGTCCCGTGCTGCCCCTGGTGACGTCATCGTCTCATAGAAAGGCATGCCGATCTTCACAACAAGCAAGGCCACAATGGCCACCATGACAGCGAGAAGCGCCAGCATAAAGAGGATAACAGGCCGGTACTTCTCCCATTTGCGGCGGCGCAGGGCGCGGCTGGACGCACGTCGCCGGCTGAACCCCAGGCGATTCCTGAGCTTGTTGAGCCAGAGCATGACAACCCTCCTTTCGTTCAAATGCAAAAGGGACCGTCCCTCCCTTGTGAACGATCCCCTTTTCTCTTCTTATTCTGCGTCAGATGCTGCTGCAGTCTTATCTGGATAGAAGGTCTGGCAAAGTGCCTGGAACGCCTCCTGATCATCGCCGGCAGCCTTGACATCGACACCATAGATCTCATTGAGATAATCTGGTGTCACGCCACCACCGATCGCTGCGCCATCGGTCCCTGGATAACTCCATGCGACCTGACCGCAGTCGCCGATCATGGCCAGGAGAACGGCAGCGGCACTGACCATCGTTCCATCCATCGTGCTGACATCCACATCACTGTTGAGGTACATGAAGCGGATGTTCAGCGTATATGGCTCAGACCCATCCTGTACATCCAGGGTATATTTGCCATATTTGCTCAGTCCCAAAAGCTTGATCAGCTCGTTGTCAGCGGTCGTATTTTCGATGTAAGGGTTCTTGGCGGCATACACTTTCTCGACAAAGCTTGGCGCCTCCGCACTCGTATCATTCCCGCATCCCGTCACACCGACCAAAGCCAGCGTCATCAGGAGCAGCATTGCCAGGATCTTTTTCATCATCGAAAACACCTCTCGTTTCTCATGGTATAAGAGTAAACCCCTTGCGTTTCTATTATAAAACACAAGGGGTGTAATAGACAATATTTTGTTACTTTTTTGTGGGCTCACTTCGTAAAAACAAGATAAAGCACGATGATGACA
Organism: uncultured Peptococcaceae bacterium; assembly: GCA_958451915.1. Lineage (GTDB taxonomy): Bacteria > Bacillota > Peptococcia > Peptococcales > Peptococcaceae > UMGS1590. The sequence goes on along the minus strand of CAUDRX010000079.1, from coordinate 6,602 downwards.
ACCGGTGCCAGCATGACATAGGTCACCGGCATCGTCTTTTTATAGCGAGCCATACGTTCTTCCGGAGCCAGGTCTTTGTTGGACAGCTGCATCATACCGTAGCCTTTGATGACCAGGCTCACAAGAAGGAGCACGATAGCGATCACGAGCAGGATTGTTCTCATCGTTCAAAAACCTCCAGTAATATGAATGATCTGGCGCAGGAGCACGAGCGCAAAGACCGCCCATTGCACCCCAAAAAAGAGATGCCAGGGTCCGAAGCGCTGCCAGCGGGTGTCCGCCAGGGCATCCCCGATGTGCGCAAAGAATACCTCTTCGGCACTCTGTGACAGTGGCAGAAGCCCCAGCCAGCCATCGTAACGACAGATTACAGTCGCCGGTGCCAGACGAAGCTCGGCAAGGGCCTGACGGATAGCGAGCGCCAACGCCTCGTAAGTCTCAGGATCACTGCGGAATCCACCGCCGCGAAAGACGAACCAGCGACGGCGCCCCCACGTCTGCACCGCCATAAGACAGCCAACAAAGACGAAGGCCAGGAGTGCCGACAAACGTCCGCCTGCGCTCCAGCCATTCTGCCAGAGCCATCCCAGCAGCACGATCTCACATGCCAGAAATGCCAGCGGCTGCCACAACGGTACCACGACCGGGCGACGGCGTATGAGCGGCAGCGCCAATGCACTCAGCAGGATAAGCCAGGCGATCGCCCAGATGAGCTGCGCATGCATGGGACTATTCCAGGTAATCGAAGGCCATCGGCCCAACGACGACGGTATCGCCATCCTGAATGCCAGCAGCGCGCAGCGCTTTCTCGATCCCCATGTTGTCGAGGATCTTCATGAAACGCTCGACTGCTTCATCACGGTCGAACTGCGTGCGCCCGACCAGACCGTCGATCTCCGGACCAACAACTTCGTAAGCATCGGGGCCGATCTTCTGTACGCGGAACGGCGCTTCTTCCTTGACTGGCACCTCTTCGACTTCATCAAAATCTTCTTCGCTGTATTCCACCGGACCGATCGCATCGAGCACATCAGCCAGGTGATAGATGAGCGGATTCAGGTCTGCATCGGTAGCGGCACTCATGGCAAAGATCTTCACGCCCGGATAAGCTTCAGCCAGGCGCGCCAGTGCTGCTTCCCGATCGTCATCACTCATGAGATCGACCTTGTTGGCGACAATGACCATTGGCTTATCGTTGAGGTGCGGCGCATAACGTTCAAGTTCTCCGCGGATGACAGCAAGGTCTTCGAGCGGATCGCGCCCTTCTGAACCGGAGAGATCGACGACGTGTACGAGCACGCGGGTACGCTCAACATGGCGCAGGAAACGGTGACCGAGACCGGCCCCTTCAGCAGCACCTTCGACAAGGCCTGGCACATCAGCGATAACAAAGCTGCGGCCGGCATCCACGCGCACCATACCGAGGTTTGGCTCAAGGGTGGTAAAATGATAATTTGCGATCTTTGGCTTGGCTGCCGAAACGCGGCTGATGATCGTCGATTTGCCGACGTTCGGGAAACCAACGAGGCCAACATCGGCCAGGAGCTTGAGCTCGAGGGTGATCCAGCGCTCCTCGCCCTTTTCACCATTTTCAGCAAATGCCGGCGCACGGTGGGTGGAACTCACAAAGCGGGCATTGCCGCGGCCGCCGCGTCCCCCCTGAGCGACAACGATCTCCTGACCGTGTTCACGCAGGTCACCGAGGAGTTTCTTTGTGTCGGCATCGCGCACCACCGTGCCCACCGGCACGCGCAGCACGATGTCTTCGGCGCTGCGGCCATGCTGCTTGGCGCCAGAGCCATGCTCACCGCGTTTGCCTTTGTAATGGGTCTGATAACGGAAGTCGACCAGCGTGCGCAGTCCTTCGTCGGCACGCAGGATGACAGACCCGCCCTTGCCCCCGTCACCGCCTGCCGGACCGCCCTTTGGCACATATTTCTCACGACGGAAGGCAACAATGCCGTTGCCGCCATCGCCCGCCTTCACGTTGACTTTTGCGTAATCATAAAACATGGGCATCCTCCTTCTCTTCTCTCTGATCCTCGTCATCCAGAAGCCCGGCGATGCGCATCAGATGCTGCGCATTCGTGGTCCTGCAGCGTCCCGGACGGATCTTATAATCAAAGGCGATGGCATCGCCTTCATAATGTTCTTCAAAATGGAAATTCTTCCCGCCCACTTCCGGACTGTCGGCGAGGGCGCAAAGTTCAAAATCGTGGGTCGTAACGATCGTCATCATCCACGGACGTGAGAGCTTCTTGATGGCTGCTTCAGCGCCGATGATACGGTCAGCCGAATTGGTGCCCTTAAAGATCTCATCAACGAGCACGAGCATTGGCTTCTGCGCTTCGGCAGCGTTGACCATTTCCTTGATGCGCAGGATCTCCCCATAGAAAGAAGAGATGCCTTCACTGACATCGTCACGCACCCGCATAGAGGTAAAGATGCGCATCGGACTGATGCGAAAAGCCCGCGCCATCACGGTACCACCTGCATAAGCGAGGACGGCATTGAGGGCGAGCGTACGCATGAAGGTCGACTTGCCGCTCATGTTGCTGCCGGTGATGATGACGGTGCTGCCTTCCTGGTGATAGTCATTGCCGACCACGCTACGTGGATCCAGCAGAGGATGCTTGCCATCGGCCATCTCCAAAAACGGCGCACCGCTCTCGATGATCTCCGGCACAGTGGTCTCATTCGGACGCACGCGCGAAAGCGTACCCAGAGAATAGAGGGCTTCCACCTCGCCCAGCCAGTCCATCCAGCGAACGAAGGAGCGGCCATAACGCTGGCGCCATTTGTCCAGCGCCACACAACAGTTGAAATCCCAGGCCAAAAGCCCGACCAACGGCCAATAGAGCAAAAAGTTCTCACGCATCTGCCAGGCGGCAGCGATCTGGTTCAGGGCGCGGATGCCCTCTTCAGCATCAGCGAGCTGACGCTGCATCTCCCGTAGATAAGCGCTCTGGAAATCCGGCCCTGCCAGGATCCTGATACGATCGCGGGTACGGTCGAGCTTGCGCGCCAGGCGCGAGACGCAGTCGCGTTCGTTCTGGATGCTGCCCGAGAGCAGGATCGAGGCAAGGATCTGCAGACAGAAAGCATACAGCACCATGAGCCACGAGCCCACGCCCGCTAATGCCCCTGCGATGGCAACCACGGTGATCATCGGCATGCCAAAAGCCAGGAATTTCAGCTGGCCAACGCTCTTGTTTCCCTTGCCAGTGGCGTAATCGCGCAGCTTCGCTTCAGCGGCACGCTCATCGTCCTCGCGGCGAAGGTCTTTGGCAAGCCCCAGGGCTTCGAAATCGACCGCCAGCACATCATCGTGCAATAATTCCAGCACCGAGGCCTGCCGCTCTGCGATATGGCGCAGGTTCGGCCTGGTCAGAAGGCGCATCAGCGCGTCGCGGCCACCGATGGTGTGAGCCACAGAGATATACTGAAACAGGGAGCGCGGCCCAAACAGATCGAGGTCACTGGAGATGAAATCATCCTTGCGCACATAACCGGCACCATCGTCCGGCAGATCGTACCAATCGCCCTGACAGCGCGCATTGTAACGCTGGAGAATGAGCAGTCGGTTCTGCGCCAGCTCGATGACAGCCTGCTGCTGGTTGAAGCGGTGCACCAGCCAGATAAAAGCCAGCATCGACAACACCGCCACAACATAACCGGCCACCAGTCCGTTGCGGATCCCCAGGACCAATCCTACGACCACAAGCAGAGCAGTCAGCAGGCGGCCATTGCTCCAGCCGACAAGGCGGCGATGTTCCTGAGCCAAGCGTGTCTCCGTCTCCGTGATCATCGTCTGAATCTTCTTTTGATCCATAAACTTCTTCCTCAAAATATAACAAAAAAGGGATGACCCAGCGGATCATCCCCCACATTCATCTTATTCAGCAGCGTAGACGCTGACCAGGGTCTTCCCTGCGCCCTTGTGTTCGTAACGAACGACGCCGTCGATCTTAGCGAACAGGGTATCATCGCCGCCCTTGCCAACATTAGCGCCTGGATGGATCTTGGTCCCTCTCTGGCGATAGAGAATGTTGCCAGCCTTTACGGTCTGACCGTCACTCTTCTTCGCACCGAGACGCTTGGAGTGGGAATCACGACCGTTCTTGGTGGAACCTACCCCTTTTTTAGATGCGAATAATTGTAAATCGAGTTTGAACATCTTGTCCACCTCCTCAAACATAAACACTGTTTGCTTTGATGTACTGTGTATAGTCCTGCGCCAAAGATCTGACGCCGACCTCTAACGTTTTTAACACCGCCTCTGCAACGAGCGCTTCGCGTTCACTCGCCTGCGATGTGAGCATCAATCTCAGATAACCTTCGTCCATCTCAGCTTCAAACGGGATGCCCTGCGCTTCCAGGCTGTTGGCCGTGACGATCGCAAGGGTCGAAGCCGATGCACAGACCAGATCCTCGCCGTAAGGGGCTGAGCCAGCATGGCCGGAAAATTCATAACCTGCCAGACTGTTGTCTGCGCGATAGTAGATCGTGATCCTGATCATTAGCCAACGATGGATTCTACGGTCACGCGGGTGTAAGGCTGACGATGACCTTTTTTGCGGCGATAGTTCTTTTTAGGTTTGTACTTGAAAACGGTGATCTTAGGTGCCTTGCCGTTCTCAACAACCTTGAGAGAGACCTTTGCGCCTTCAACGTAAGGCTTGCCGGTCACGATCTCGCCGTCTTTGTTGAGCATCAGTACAGCGTCGATATCAACGGTCTCACCAGCTTCAGCGTGGAGCAGTTCCACGTCGAGGATCTGACCTTCTTCTACCTTGTACTGTTTGCCGCCAGTAGCGATGATAGCGTACATTCTTTTCACTCCTCCCTGAGAATACTCGCTGCGTTCAGGTAGCAGCATGTGCTTGCGTTTCTTGACCAGACGCATGCGGTTTCGATCTGGGAAAACACCCATATCCGAATATCAATTATACAGAACACAGAAAAGCCCGTCAAGAGAAACTTCATCATTGACGGGCTTTTTTGAGATTTTCAGAGCCATTCTTCACGCAGGATGCCTTGCTCGCGCAGGACCTTTTCCACAACGGTGCCGCGCACGAGACGCACGGCGCCTTTGCGTAGCGCCCCTGGCAAAAGATCCAGCGGTGAGGCGCCATCCATCAGACAAACGCTTGAAGCCAGAAGGTCACGCACATCATAAACGCTGCCCCAGACTTCCGGCACGCCGCGGTCGACGCCGGTCAGGCCATAGACTGCTTCCATCGCCGTGCGCACAGAGTATTCGGTGGTGAAGACGCAGTCGCGCGGCGTCTCTGCGAACTGACCGATGAAAGCGGCATTGACTGAACCATCCGGGATCACATCCGGGCGATCACCAGCGGCACGCGGCATGAAAAAGGACGTGATATATGGCATCATCGTTGGCACGCAGACAGCATGCGCAGCGGCAAGCTCTCCGATCGCCTCTTCCGGCACACCGAGGTGGTACAGCCACTCTTCAGTGATCTCACGGCCGCTGCAGTCCTTCATTGGTTTTTTCACATAATCACCCGGTACGTCAGTAAAGAGGCCATAGACCCAGACACAGACCTTTTCCGGATCCTGTTCCCTGAACTGCCCCTGACGGTTGATCGTCCAGCTCATGAGCCAGCTGGAATCTTTGCAGCTGACGATGCCCCCGGTGACTACACGGCCGCTCTTGGGATCGCGCTTGCAAATGCGCTCGATGTATGGCAGGATCGCCTCATCCAGCGTTGTGATGGTGGCCGATTCCCAGTTGGTCTTTGCCACATCGCCGCAGAACTTCTCCGGCCGGCCAAAGGCAGGGTCCTGGGCAGCAATGTTTTTCCAGAGGCTCCAGCAGCCGCTGGTGCGCACCTCCGCATCGCCGTTCGGTGCGTGCTCCTGATCGCCATAGATGGTGCCCTCAGTGCAGCTTCCGTTGGTGATAAAGACGAGATCATCCGCTGTGAGCAGGATGCCGGCTTCCTTGCCGCCGGTCCGGGTCTCGATGGCAGTAGCCTGTCTGCGGCCGCCGCTCACGTCGAAGAGCACATTTGTCACCTCTACCCCGAAACGGAAATCGACGCCTGCTTTTTCCAGATACTTCTGCATCGGCAGGATCAGCGATTCATACTGATTGTAGCGGGTGAACTTAAGCGCGCTGAAATCCGGCAGGCCCGCGATGTGGTGGATAAAACGCTGGAAGTAACGCTTCATCTCAAGCGCACTGTGCCAGTTTTCAAAAGCGAACATCGTGCGCCAGTACAGCCAGAACGTTGAGTCAAAGACTTCATCGGAGAAGACATCCTCGATGGTCTTGTCATAGAGCGCTTCATCCGGTGTCATGAAGAGTTTTACGATCTCCAGCGCGCCCTTTTTGCTGAGATCGAAGCGGCCGTCGGTGTGTGCGTCCTCGCCGCGACATTCTGTGGCGCGGCAGAGGGAATAGTTCGGGTCGTGCTTGTTGAGCCAGTAGAACTCATCGAGCACCGAGGCGTCCTCGATCTCCAGCGACGGGATGCTGCGGAAGAGGACCCAGAGGCATTCGAAAAGGTCCTCCATCTCACGGCCGCCTCGAATGATATAGCCACGGCTCGCAACTAGAATGCCATCGAAGGCGC
>CAUDRX010000078.1 GCA_958451915.1 uncultured Peptococcaceae bacterium | reverse complement strand
GCACATCGAACAGATGCTCAACACAAGCCTGCGCAATTTGGGCATGGACTACGTCGATCTCTACATCTATCACATGTGGGATTATCAGACGCCCCTTTGCGACATCATGGAAGGGCTAAACAACATGGTCAAGGCTGGCAAGGTACGTTACATCGGCATTTCGAACTGTTTCGCCTACCAGCTTGCGAAAGCCAATGCCCTCGCTGAAAAAGAAGGATTCGCGAAATTTGTGTCTGTGCAGAACCATTACAATTTGATCTTCCGTGAAGAAGAACGTGAAATGGGCAAACTCTGTGCCGAGGACAATATCGCCATGGTGCCGTACAGCTCCCTGGCTGGCGGTCGCCTTTCAAAACGTCCCGGCGAAACATCCAAACGCTTGCAGGAAGACAGCTATGCACATTTTAAATATGACGCCACCGCTGATCAGGACGCCGTTATCATCAGAAGAGTGATGGAGGTTTCTGTAAAACGCAGTGTCACGATGACAGAAGTGGCCCTCGCCTGGTTGCTCACAAAAGTCACCGCACCGATTGTCGGCGCGACAAAGTTGCACCATGTTGACGGTGCAGCGCAGGCAACTGAACTTGAGTTGACAGCGGAAGAATGTGCTTACCTTGAAGAAGCCTATGTGCCCCACAACCTCGTTGGTGTCATGGCGCAGAACACACCACAGGCTGCAAGAGAAGAGCATGTGTGGAGGATGGGCAACCAGGAGATTGCAAAGTAGGGGAGGGGGAAATGAACGTTATGGTCATCGACGGCAGCCTGCACGATAAGGGCAATGCCGACCTTCTTTGTGATACCTTGGGTCATGGTGCCAGTGACGCTGGACACACGATAGAGAATTCTCTCTGCCCAGCCTAACCTAACCAGCTGTTCCTGTCAGTCCTGTTTTGAGAGCAGCAGTAGTGTGCCCAAAGACGATATGGTTCAGATGAGAACATGATCGATCGCCTGCTGCCAGAAGGCAGGATCCCGGAAAAAACTTGTGGGATATTCTGTAACGGGAGGCGACCCACATCCAGTACTATTTTAGTGTACAGTTGTCGCGGACTTTCTATTCGCCCTTCTCAGTAGCTGGGGCTCGTCAGCGTCGTTTGTGCCGGCGGCTGAGATGCACCTTCTGCATGGTTGTGCATGTTGGAATAAGTTTTACAATTCTGCCTCGCTATGCTTATCTCATACATATCCTACAAATGCCACATGTAAGAAATGAAGCTTTTGTACATGGCGCCTCGGCAGACCATGCGACAATAAAAAGGCAGTACGAAAACCGGTCTCAGGTTTGTGAGACACTGTTTTCGTACTGCTTTGTATTTTTTGGTGCTATATCAGTCCGATGTTTCTGATTCGGCCGCTAGTAGACTGTTCAATGCTGAAACATCGATCTTATCGGAAAGAATCGTGTTTTCGATCCAAAGCTGAAGCGCATTGGCCGTATGCGCAATCTCCATCAATTGCTGTTTAATGCGCACAAAATCTTTCAACTCTTCATTACTGATTTGTCCATCAACCGAAATTTCGATCAAACGTTCACGTTCTTTACCAATGCTGTTCAGCGACGATAGCACTTCGAGCACAATCTGAGATAATTCTTTTGTTTCTACTTCCGTTTCGTATCGCTTGCCAATGGGGCAATAGTGGGCACAATAATAACGATTCAGCACCGGTTTCTTATAGGCCTGCGAGAGCGCCAGCACATCTTCAGGTTGAGGCAGGATTTTTTCGCTTTCAATCTTTTCGATGCGGCTTTCTGAGACGACATTCGCAGCTTCACTGGCAGCTTGCCGTGAAAGGCCAGCTTCCTCACGAGCGCGTTGAAACATGTTTTTATTTTCTCTGATGGATCTTTTTCCCATGATGATCCTCCTTTACTCGGAACTACACGGAACGCTTTTCTTATTGTGCGCTATTTTGTCAATTTTGACAAGTTAGAGCGTCGTATTTTCTCAAACTCGTCCTGTTTATAGCACTAAACATCCTTTATAATGGCAACTGTAACGAATCAAATCGTTGGAAATCTTATGTAAAGGAAGAAGGGGCGTAAATGAAGATTCTCGGTAATGTGTTATGGTTCGTTTTTGGCGGCTTTGTCAATGCCCTAATGTGGTTTCTGTCAGGGCTCCTGTGGTGTATCAGCATCGTCGGGATCCCATACGGCCGTCAATGCTTTAAGTTCGCCAAGCTGTCGTGCCTTCCTTTTGGTAAGGACGTGCAGTACGGCGGCGGCGCACCATCGATGGTTGCGAACGTCATCTGGGTCGTCTTCTTCGGCATTGAGATGGCCCTGGCTAATCTCGTGATCGGACTGGTTTGGTGCATCACCATCGTGGGTATTCCATTTGGCCTGCAATTTTTCAAACTCGCGAAATTGTCATTGATGCCATTCGGTGCCGAAATCACAGACAGCGAATAAGCATCGTGTTAAATAAAGGAGAAGAAGAGATGAGTAATAGATTGAAAAAAATTCTGCTGTTGGTGCTGGTGATTGGCTACGTCCTTTCGCCGACAGACGCCCTTCCTGGGCCTGTGGACGACCTCATTGTGATGCTCCTGGGTATGTTCGCCAACGGTAAACTAAAACGCAAGTCGTAAAAAGCATTGAGAGGGCATTCCGTATAATTACAGGTTTTGCCCTCTCAATGCTTTTAATTATCTGGTCATTAGTAATCACAGTAATGCAAAACAGCGCGCTGCATCCCTGATATGGGAAGCAACGTGCTGTCTTAACGTGTGTGTTTTGATTTTATTCATTTACTATGGAACAATCTTATTCAACAACCTTCTCTACCGTTTGTCGAGCCATGGCTTCAAGGTCACCCTCGGCATTCAGATCAATGAGTATGGTGTCGCTCTCGTGCACGTTACCGCCAAGAATCAGACGGGCAGAGAGGGTTTCCACGTGCTTTTGAATGAACCGTTTGAGAGGACGAGCGCCATAAACAGGATCATAGCCGCTGTCGATAATATAGGTTTTGGCCGCTGGCGTGAGAGCGATGGTCAGTTGCTGATCAGCAAGACGTTTATTGAGATCGGCAACCTGCAAATCAACAATATGGCCAATGTTGTCTTTTGTTAATGGGCGGAACATGATGATTTCATCGAGACGATTGAGGAATTCGGGGCGGAAATGAGCGCGAAGCTCGTTTTGGACCATTGTGCGCGCCTGTTCGCTGATGGTGCCGTCCTCCTCAATGCCGTCCAGAAGATACTGGCTGCCGAGGTTAGAGGTCATAATCAGAATGGTGTTCTTAAAATCAACAGTGCGGCCCTGAGAATCGGTGATGCGGCCGTCGTCGAGAACCTGCAGCAGCACGTTGAAGACGTCCGGATGGGCCTTTTCGACCTCGTCAAAAAGGACAACAGAATATGGCTTTCTGCGCACAGCCTCGGTGAGTTGGCCGCCTTCTTCGTAGCCGACGTATCCTGGAGGCGCCCCGATGAGACGGGAGACCGAGTACTTTTCCATGTACTCACTCATATCGATGCGCACCATATTGTTTTCATCGTCGAAAAGTGCTTCTGCAAGCGTCTTGGCAAGCTCTGTCTTCCCGACACCGGTAGGTCCGAGAAAGAGGAAGGAGCCGATTGGCTTGGTTGGGTCCTTGATGCCGGCCTTGGAGCGGATGATGGCATCGGACACCTTTTCAACCGCCTCATCCTGACCGATCACTCTCTGATGCAGCTGGTCGTCAAGGTGTAGGATTTTTTCGCGTTCACCCTGAGTCAGTTTGGCAACTGGAATGCCTGTCCAACGTGAAACGATGGTGGCAATTTCATCTTCATCTACTGCTTCATGCACAAGGGTCAGCTCACCACTTTTAACCTTGTTTTCTTCGGCTTCAAGCTCGCGTTGCAGCTTTGGCAGTACGCCGTACTGCAGCTCACTCATTTTCGCGAGATCGCCCTGGCGCTCGGCCAGCTCAATCTGGTTGTGGACATCCGCTATCTGGTCACGCAGTTTGGCTGGACGTTCAACGGCGTTCTTTTCATTTTCCCACTGGGCATTCAACACCTTGAGTTTGTCTTCGTTGTCGGCGAGCTCTTTCTTGACCGTCTGCAGACGCTCTTTGCTGAGAGCATCGTTTTCTTTTTCAAGGGACATTTCGTCGAGCTTGAGCTGCAGGTTACGGTGTTCGAGCTCGTCGATTTCCTCCGGCTTGGAATTCTGTTCCGTCTTGATCTGAGCACAGGCCTCGTCGATCAGGTCGATGGCCTTGTCAGGCAGAAAACGATCAGTAATGTAACGGTCTGAGAGCATAGCGGCGGAAATCAATGCATTATCGGTGATGCGGACACCGTGATAGGTTTGATAATTTTCGCGCAGGCCACGCAGGATCGTGATCGTTTCATCTACCGTTGGCTCATCCACCATGACAGGCTGGAAGCGGCGCTCGAGGGCGGCGTCCTTTTCGATGTACTGGCGATACTCGTTAAGCGTCGTGGCACCAATGCAGTGCAGCTCGCCACGGGCCAGCATAGGTTTCAACAGGTTGCCGGCGTCCATAGCACCATCAGTCTTGCCTGCGCCAACGATTAGATGTAACTCATCGATAAAGAGGATGATGCGGCCTTCACTCTTCTTAACCTCATTGAGCACTGCTTTCAAACGTTCTTCAAATTCGCCGCGATACTTCGCACCAGCAACAAGGCTGCCCATATCCAGCGAAAAAATTGTCTTATCTTTTAGAGAGTCCGGTACGTCACCTTTGACTATACGTTGTGCCAGCCCTTCAACGACAGCTGTTTTGCCGACGCCAGGCTCACCAATGAGAACAGGGTTGTTCTTTGTCTTACGTGAAAGGATACGGATTACATTACGAATCTCATCGTCACGTCCAATGATAGGATCGAGTTTTTGTTCTCGCGCCCGTTCTACCAGATCAGTACCATATTTTTTCAAACTATCATAAGTTTCTTCCGGACTATCCGTTGTCACCGTCTGATTACCGCGGACATCTTTCAGTACAGATAAGAAGCGATCAACGGTGATCCCATATTGTTTGAACAGAGAAGAGAGGGAAGGGCTTGGGTTACGTAACATTGCTAAGAATAAATGCTCCACGGATACATATTCATCGCCCATATGTTTTGCTTCATCTTCAGCATAGTTCAGCGTATGGTTCAGATATTGGCCAACATATTGTTGTCCGCCTTGAGATTTGACCTTATTATCTAACTCGTTTTTTAAACTGACTTGAAAGGAACCGCGATCAATGCCCATTTTGTCTAAAAGTTGGGCAATAAGGCTTCCGTCCTGATTCAGAAGAGCATATAGTAAATGTTCTTGTTCAAGTTCTTGGTTGCCAAAATTCAAGGCTATTTTCTGTAGATCGTTGATCGCTTCAACAGATTTCTTCGTAAATCTATCCACTTGCATGTCTTTATGCCTCCTTAAGATCAGACATGAATTCGTTGTATCAAAGAAATATGCCAGGGAATGAAACAATCCCTGTGATTCTTTCTGTCGTTATTATAGCACACATTATTAGCACTCGCAATAGAGGAGTGCTAATAATGTGATGTGAAAACCTTTATTTCCCAATCTAAGTGTGATCAACGTATGATCAACCAAAGCGCTGTATTATACAGCCATAGCATTAGCGTGTCTAAGCTCGCGGCAAGCTCCAAGAATCTCTGAAAATATTACCAATTGGATTTCAATTTAATTCCAAGTTTTCATTTTTAGGAATAAATAACGAGAAGCCGTAAGGTCTTTGAACAGATGTGTTCGTAATAATATATATACAGAATATATGCAAAGATTAGGGAGCAGACCTGATATTAGATGTTCTCGCTTTAAACTGAACTACTATATCCGTCATTTAACTTCCCATAATAAATATTATGTTAACTATTATGAAGAGATAAAAATTGGATAACCAAAAAGAAGGACATTCATTTTGGTTATCCCTAGTAATAGCAATCCTACAAAAAAACAAAAGCCTATTTACGGACGATCTTGCCTTTTATTGAGAAAAACCAAGATTCCTATAATCAACATCAAACCAACGCTCCATGAGACGAATAGCTGTCGCGTAATGCCAGCCAATACAAAAGAAATCGCAGAAACACCGGCTACTGTCATAGCATATGGCAATTGTGTTTTAACATGGTTGATTAGATAGCAATGTGCCCCTGCAGACGCCATAATCGTCGTATCTGATATAGGGGAACAATGATCACCGCATACCGCACCAGCAATACATGCGCTCATTGAAATGATCATTAATTCTGGATCGGTCTGTTGAAATGCAGAAACAACGATTGGTATCAAAATACCAAAGGTTCCCCAGCTGGTACCTGTCGCAAAAGCAAGAAAACATCCGATCAAAAAAATCATGACCGGCAAAAAGTCTACTAAAACGCTTGCAGAATTTGCGATTATTCCAGAAACGTAAACTGCCGCCCCTAAACTATCAGTCATTGATTTTAATGTCCAGGCAAATGTAAGGATTAAGATTGGTGCGATCATCGAAATAAATCCTGCCGGTACGCAAGCCATAAAATCCTGAAACCGCATGACCTTCCTGGAGATATAAAATACCATAGTAAAAATTAAACTAAAAAAAGCTCCAATAGGTAAGCCGATCGATGCATCACTTTCGGAAAAAGCTTTAATGAATTCAACACCTTTAAAAAAGCCTCCGCTCCATACCATACCAATAACACAGAAAGTGATTAAAGAAATTACAGGCATCAGCATGTCGATCATTTTCCCGTCTTCTCGCACCCTTCCCTCTTCTCCGTGCGCATATGGGCGTTCTGGCGTAGAAAACAGGTCCCCTGCCATTGCGTTTTCTTCGTGGCGCTTCATCAGGCCAAAATCATTTTTTGTCACTGTGATAGCAATCATAAAAATGATCGTAAAAAGCGCATAAAAATTATAGGGAATACATTTCAAAAATAACGCAAGGCCATTCGTCTCTCCAGGTACAAAACCAGATACCGCTGCAGCCCAGGATGATATTGGAGCAAGAATGCAGACTGGCGCAGCTGTTGCATCTATCAAATACGCAAACTTTGCGCGAGAGATTCGAAATTTATCTGCAACTGGTCGCATCACGCCGCCAACAGTTAAACAATTAAAATAATCGTCGATAAATATCACCACGCCCAGCGCAATCGTTGCTAACTGTGCAGAAACTCTGTTTTTGATGTGTTTTTGTGCCCAGTGGCCGAAGGCCGACGAACCACCTGATCGATTCATTAGTGATACAATAATCCCCAACAAAACCAAAAAGATCAAGATCCCAATATTATACGGATCCGCCAATACGGCAACGAGCCCATCATGATACACATGAGTAATACTGCCTTCCAGGTCGAAACCGGCATACAAAATACCACCACTGATTATCCCTGCTAAAAGCGCACTATAAACTTCTTTCGTTGCAAGCGCCAAAATGATGGCGATAACTGGCGGCAAAAGTGACCAAATAGTGTTGTGAACTGACGCAGCATCTGTTGTTATCGTCGCAATGGCCAATAAAATACCTACCGTTATACAGGCTATCGCTCCTCCTATGCCTTTCCTATTGTTAGATGTCATAATTCTCTCCTTAAAATCACTCCTAATGCAGTTCTCTATATTTTACACGACATCAGGCAGTACTGACAAGAGAATTAAAAAGAGTAAATACTGTGTACATGCAAGTAATCATGCACAATCATAACTTTATGTTTTTTCTCCTCTTGCTCTACAATCGTCCATTCAATGATGGGAACGCGGATGAAACTTGTGATATTGCTTTTCAAGATCCTTAAAAGCTAAATGAACATAGATCTGAGTGGTCGATATATCTGAATGACCAAGCATCTCCTGAATTGCGCGCAGATCAACACCATTTTCTAAAAGATGCGTTGCAAAAGTATGTCTGATTGTATGCGGTGTTACTTCGAAAGGAATATCTGCTGCCACAGCATACTTCTTTATTAACTTCCATATCGCCTGACGCGTCATGGCTTTTTGTCGATTAGACAGGAACAATATCTCATTCGGCTTTACTCCCGCCTTTTCTCGAGCCTTCAGGTATCTTCCGACACTTTCTTGCGCACACTTACCAAAAGGCACCAGCCGCTCTTTCCCGCCTTTTCCTATTACCTGAATAAATTGCTCTCGTTCATAGTATCGATCAAGAGTCAATGCGACCAGTTCGCTTACACGGATACCTGTTGCATACAATAGCTCCAAGATTGCAGAATCACGCTTCCCTATCAACGAATCAGTTGGAACCACGTCGATCATTGCATTCATCTGATCTTGTGAGAGTACATTTGGTAATTTTTCCGGTTTTTTCGAATGGTCAGAGATAGACAGTGTATGATCCAGGATTCCGGTAGTAGTAAGGTAGTCAACAAAACCTTTAAGAGAGGTGATCTTTCTGGCTACCGTTGAGGCTTTATAGTGCTCTCCAAGGTAGGAATGATATCGGTGAATCGTTAATTGATCGATATCCTCTAACAGTTCAGTTTCTTTCTTTAACCAATTTCCAAATTGCATAAGATCGTTTTGATATCCTTCGATGGTATTTATTGATAAACCTTTTTCCACAGAAAGCATCAAAAGATAATCATTTAAGATCTGTGAATAAGTGTCCATTTTTTTCACTTCATTAATTTTTTAATAGGTGCATATTGCGCATCCAGCATTTTAAGCCCTTGAGAAGGAAATGCCACGGTAATCTTCTTTTTTTCTATAGGATCAATACTTACAATGATTCCTTCTCCCCAGCTTGAATGTATCACTTTTTCTCCAATAGTATACTCGTCCACAGGTTTCGGATCTTTTTTATGTGCTGGTGGAATTATATTTTTATGTTGTCGAACTTTGCTAACATTGGTAAAATATCGTTCATCCAGTTCTTCAAAAAACTCTGATGGAGGATTGTACATAAAACGTCCATGAATGAGACGTTGTCGCGCACTTGTAATGAACAATTGATCTTTCGCACGCGTAAATGCTACATAACAAAGACGCCGTTCTTCCTCTAACCCATCATCTTCGTTTTTTGCACGAATATGCGGGAAAAGATTTTGTTCAAAACCGGCAACAAAAACTACAGGAAATTCTAAGCCCTTGCTTGAATGCATTGTCATAATGCTGATGGTATCACCATCTGCTGAAGATTGATCAAGGTCAGTGTATAATGCAATTCCTTCTAGAAAGCTAGTCAAACTTCGTTCTTCATAGTCCATTTCACGAATATCAAACTCTTTTGCAATTGACAGGAACTCATTGATATTATCCATATCAAGATCAGCTCCCACCGGATCGGAATCGTAAAGATAATTCACATAACCAGACTGATTAATGACATAGTTAACCAGCGTTTCCATTTCACGACTATTTACAATTTGGCGTCCTCTTTCCAGAAACTCAGAAAATACGGCGAGGTCTTTTTTCACTTTCGCTGATACTTTAAGAGATGGATCCGTTAAACAATCAACAAGGCTTTTTCCCGTCGAATGCGTTGCATGAAAATCAACGATCTTATTCCATGTTTGTTCACCAATGCCTCGTTTCGGAATATTGATGATACGACGAAGGTTTACGGCGTCATTTGGGTTAGACAGCACATATAAATACGCAAGGATATCTTTAATCTCTCGCCGCTGGAAGAACTTAATACCCCCATAGATCTTATATGGCACATGATTTTTCATTAGCACTTCTTCTATCGTACGAAACTGTGCTGTCGTTCGTATCAACACAGCAAAATCACGATAGTGATAGTCAGACTTTCTCATGATATCTTGTATTTGACGAACAATGAAATATGCTTCATCTCTGTCATCATCTGCTTCATAATATACGACTTTCCCTCCCTCGGGATTTTCTGTCCAGAGAGCTTTATCCTTCCTCATGGCATTATGAGCGATCACACCATTTGCAAGATTCAAGATCGTTTTAGTCGATCGATAATTCTCCTCTAGCTTTATGATTGTCGCGTCTGGATAGTCTTTTTCGAAACTTAAGATGTTTT